>CALPRR020000001.1 GCA_943326025.2 Candidatus Kuenenia stuttgartensis
AACTATTAGTGGTACACCAAATGCAGTGGTAACTTATACCTTAAATTCAGGCGCTGCACAAACAGTAACATTAAATGCTCAAGGAAGTGCATCTGTATCTACAGGTTTATTAAGTGCTAATGCCACATATAGTTTAACGGGGATTGCTGTTACAACATCACCGTTTTGTGCACAGGCATTAAGTTCATCATTGACGATAACAGTTGAAAACTCTCCAACAATAACTTTTACATCTGATATTACATCAGGATGTGCACCATTGAAAGTTAACTTTACAAATACAACTTTAAATACAACAAACTGTAATTGGAATTTTGGAAATGGATCAACAACGAATGGTTGTGGAACAGTTTCACATACGTTTAATTCAGCAGGTTGCTATGATATAACTCTAACAGCAGCATCGCCAAATGGGTGTATTGCGAACTTAAAAATACCAAGTATGGTTTGTGTAGAAGCTGCACCAGTTGCTGCTTTTAACCCAACTCCAGATGTATTATCAAGTTTAAATACAGTTTGTACAATGGTAAATATCTCAACTGGAGCAGTAAATTATGCTTGGGAATTTGGAGATGCTTCAACATCAACTGATACAGAACCAGCACACAGTTACACACTGGATGAAGGGATAGATCATTACACAATTAAATTAATAGCATATTCGCCAACAGGATGTTCTGATACGTCTATAGTAACAATAAAAGTATATGAAGAATTAGTGTATTTTATACCCAATACATTTACTCCGGATGGCGATAAATTTAATCAAACATTCCAACCAGTATTTACGAAAGGATATGATCCTTATAATTTTAATATGATTATCGTCAATCGTTGGGGAGAAACAGTTTTTGAAACGAATGACACAAGAGTTGGATGGGATGGCACATATGGTGGTAAGATTGTCCAAGAAGGAACATATACATGGAAAATTAATTTCAAATTAAAGTCAAACGATGATCGAAAAATGGAAACAGGTCATGTTATTTTAATTAGATAATTTTAGATAATTTAAAATATTTTTATTATATTGAGAGTCATAAGAGATTATGACTCTTTTTTATTCATGACCTTCTTCTAATTGTTGATTTGTAGATGAAAAATACTTAATACTAATTTCATTTTCTTCTGTCCCATATATATACTCTACTCTGGCACAGATTTTTCCTTCTAATTCTGTATTTACTAAATCCCCTATTAAATTTCTTGCCTCAATATTTTTAACAAGTTGATTTGGATAATAACTTATTGATATTGAAGCAACACTATCAATTGTTTCTGTAAATATTTTCTTGCAATTTTTATATTGTTCTTTTATTAAATTCCCGTTTGTATCGTGTTCAAAAACATAAATAGCAACATTATTGTTATCCAATTTTAATTTTTTCTTTTTAGAATAAAAACTTTTTTCTTTTAATAAGAAACCATCATAAACAAATCTATAAATAGCAAAACCAAAACGATCCTCCATTAATTTATTTTTTGAATTATAATATGCTGTTTCTATTAAATTACCAGATAAATCGTAATTATTTAACTCTTTATAAAAGCAGGTAATACAGGTAATATTCGTTATCGGATTTTCAAATTCATCCAATAGAATTCTTTCAACAAGTAAATTTGATGAATTATACTTAAGTTTTACTACTGCAATACTATCTAAATTAAGGCAAAGTTTTAGGTTTTGATCAAAATATCGAATCTCTCTTTCTAAATTTAAAGTATCATCAACACTAATTGTTTTTTTAGCATAACCTTTTGCCGGTATGAATTTTAATTGATTTTTCACATCAAAATATCTCTCCTCAACTAAAATATCATTCAAATTATAATTATATTCTACTTTATGAAATCCTTCAGGTAATTCCATTGGTTTAGATAAACTATCAAACCAACATTCCCTTATAATTAATGAATTATCATTTAACATTACACGATATTTAATAGCTATACCATCTAACTCTGCATCTTCATCAATACCTACTAAATTTAAATTTTTATCCAAAGCTTTAATTAATTTTTTACCAAAACCTTCATCATCATAGACATATTCAAATTCATATCGATAGACGCCTGAATAATCTTCAGTTGGATCATTATTTTCATTCAAATAATATTCAGCATTAGTAAAATCATATGAATCAAATTCATAAACAATTTTATGTACACCATGAGAATTGTTTGTTGGCTGTTGATTAATACCAAAATAGCTTTCTTCAGAAATCCTACCCATTTCATGATATTTAAATCTTTGACCTGATAAACCATTTTTATTAATAACTGATTTTTTATTTAAGCCATAATTAAAAATCGTAATTAAATTATTTAATGAATCATAGGTATATTCAATTCTAATTATAGAGTCATCAATAAAAAAAGGCTCATTTTTGTAATTGTAAAAATTAACTGAAAGTACATTTCCTCTATTGTCATTGAAATAATTTATTATTGAGGGTTTATTTGTAGAGTTCGTAATATCATTTTCAGTATAAGATAGAATTTCACTAAACTTGTTTTGATTTATTATTTGATTAACATAACCATTTGAGTCATAATTAAACGTCTTAAAATAAATAGAAGGCTCTATTTCAAAAAGTTCATTTAATCGGTTATATTTTTTTTCAAAAATCAAATTTCCAATTTCATTGTATAAATGTTCCATTTTAACTACTTCTTTACTTTCAACTTCATCAAGAAATTCGAATATTTCCTCGGTAAGTTGATTTTTTGAATTTAGCTTAACACTTACTGTTTTATTTTTTCCTTCTTGAAAATAAAACGGGTGATTTCCAGAAACATTCATTGATATCAATTCTCCTTGTTCATTGTAAATATATATTACTTGGCCTTGTTCTTCAAAAAACTCATCATCAAATTCAGATACTTCGTATGTATAAATAGATGAAACTCGATTTTTATCATCGTATTTTACTTGCCAATAAAATGAATTAGGTTCATATAAATTATCTAAATCCTCACCTTCAATATATGACTGAATTTGAACTTCAGATTCTTTATAGAGATATGATAGACGAATCCCATTTAAGATTGAACTGTAAACACCGACCGCATCATCCATTTTACAACTTTTAACATCATATAAACGATTAATCGTATCATATTCAAAAACATAGTAATTCATGGTCATTGCTTCATCTTCTGTTATTGGATACATACCTTCGCATTTCCCATAAGCATCCATGAAGGCATTTCTGTAATATTTTTTTGATTGCGCCTGAAGGCTTAAAACCAAAAGAAAAAAAGATAAACTAACTAATAATTTCATAAATAATATTTCTTTTTAAATTTTCAGTTAAAGTAAACTCTAAACTAATCATTATAACTACTGAAAATCAGGACTTATTAATTGTTAATTCAATTCCAAATGTTAATATCTCCATTTAATAGTTAAATTCACTCTAAAATAAATAGCGTTTTTAAGAATGATTGTAGTATCGAAGAGAAAATAATATATTTGAAAAATGAAAACAAAGCATATTTTATATTCAATTTTAATTTTTTCAATATTAGTTGGTTGTTCAAGAAAAAGAAAAGAATCAAATCATTTTGAAACTAATTCCAATGTAAAATATGCGAAAAACTTCAGTATTAAAATCAATAAAAATTATATTGAATTCCATCTATTAAATCCTGAAACGAATGAAATTGAAAAAAAATTCGCTTTAATCAAAAATGATTCTATAAAAGTACCTGAAGGATTCACTCCAATTTTAGTTCCAATAAAATCTACAATCACATTATCTAGTACTCACATAGGAATGCTTTCAAAATTAAATGCATGTAATCTTGTTAAAGGTATTTCAAATCATAATTATGTATATGAACCAAGTATACTTGAACGTTATAAAAAAGGAGAAGTAATTGAATTGGGAGATGAAAACTCGATATCAGTTGAATCTATTATTCGATCACAATCAGATCTATTGATTTATAGTGGATTCGGCAAAGAATTTCCTCATCAAGAACAATTAGAAAAACTCGGAACAATATGTTTAGCAAACTATGATTGGAAAGAAAATCATCCATTAGGTAAAGCAGAATGGATTAAAGTTTTTGGTTATTTAACAGGGAAAGAAGAAATTGCTTCTATTTACTTTAAGGCGATAGAAAAGGATTATTTAAGTCTGAAAAAAATGGCTTCAAAACTAAAGGATACTCCTAGCCTTTTTAGTGGGAATTTAGTCGGCGATATTTGGTATTCTCCAGCTGGAGAAAGTTATAATGCTATTTTATTTAAAGATGCTAAAGGTGATTACAAATATGCTAATTCAAAAGGAATAGGTAGTATTGAAAATAGCTTTGAACAAATATTTAGTGACAATTTAAATACACAATATTGGTTTAATCCAGGAATTGAATCGAAGCATGATTTATTAAAAAGTCAGCCAAAATTCAAATTATTTCAAGCTTATAAAGAAAATAAAATTTTCAGTTACACATTTTCTGGCAATGAATTTTGGGAAAGAAGCGCCGTTGAACCAAATCATGTTTTATCAGATTTAATTCGAATTTTACATCCTGAACTTAAATTAAAAAATAAGCTTTATTTTTACAGAACTTTAAGCAAATAATGACTGTAGCACGTAAAAACAAATTCATTCTTATATCTTTGATTCTTTTGTTTCCAATTTTATGCGGAATACATTTGTTTGTAGGTGAAATATCAGTTTCATTTTCTGATTTTTGGAATTCAGTATTGGATTTTAATAACGAAAATACCTCACAAACAATTATTCGAGAATTTAGAATACCACGACTTGTAATGGGTATTTTAGCTGGTAGTGGGCTTTCGATTGCTGGTTTATTCATGCAAACAATGTTTAACAATCCATTGGCTGGTCCTTATATTTTAGGAATAAATTCAGGATCAAGTCTTTTTGTAGCTTTTAGTGTAATGACAGGTATTCCATTTTTAACAACTGATCTTGGAACTATCTCAAGTGCATTAATTGGTGCTTTTATTTTTGGATTAATAATCCTTTCTTTTTCTTATTTAGTTAAATCACATATTTCTCTTTTATTGATTGGTATAATGCTTGGAAGTTTTACAAGTGCTATTGTTTCAATCTTACAAACTATGAGCGAACCCAATCAACTGAAACTTTTTACTATGTGGACAATGGGATCGTTGCAGCAAGTCGAGTTTTCTGAATTACCGCTAATCGTATTTTTTTTTATTGTTGGAATTTCATTTTCACTTTTCATGATAAAACCGTTAAACGCACTTGTTATTGGTGAAAGTCAAGCATTAACATTAGGAATTCATGTAAAATATGTGCGACTTGCACTTATCTTGATAACAGCCATTTTAACTGGAATTATTACTGCTTATTGTGGACCAATAGCATTTGTTGGTCTTGCTGTACCAAACATTGTAAAAATGATTTTTAAAACTCAATCTCACTTAACATTATTAATTGGTTGTTTCTTAATTGGTAGTTTTTTCATGATTACATGTGATATATTAATTCAATTATTAGAAAGTACTATTCATATACCGATCAATGCATTAACTTCTATCATCGGAGCACCATTTGTGATCGTAATTGTTCTAAAACGACTAGCATGATTGAGTTAAAAGAAATTGAAATAGGATATAAAAAACACTTGTTTTCTATTGATAACATTCAATTATCGAAAGGGAAAGTATACTCACTTATAGGTGCAAATGGTGCTGGGAAAACTACTTTTTTAAAAACTTTACAAGGAAATCATTCAACAATAAAAGGTAAAATTTTAATCAACAAAACGGATGTTCAACTTTTTGAACGCCAGAAGTTATCCCAAACAATTGCATTTGTTAATTCTAAATTTGATGGAGTAGACTATTTAAGAGTATCAGATTATGTAGGACTAGGTAGAACACCCTATACCAATGCACTAGGAAGATTATCTGAAAAAGACCTTAAAATTATTGAAAATTCTTTAGACGAATTGAACATTAAACACCTCTCAAATTTTTTCACAACTAAACTTAGTGATGGAGAACGTCAATTAGCTGCTATTGCAAGAGCAATATCACAAGAAACAGATATTATTATATTAGATGAGCCTACTGCATTTTTAGATTATGCAAATAGAAAATTAGTAATGAAGGAAATGAAAAAAATTGCTTCAGAACATGAAAAATGTATCATTATTTCTTCTCACGATTTAGATTTATGTCTTGAAAGTGAAACAGAAATTTTAGTCATAAATAAAAAAACTAAATCATTAGAACATTATATTTCAAATTCATTATCTAAAGAAAGTTTAATACAAATTGGTTTTTAATGAGTTGAAGAAATAAAAAAAGTAACTAAGACCAAATAAACAATTTTTAGGAATTAAAAAAACAGATAAATTAAATCCTATAGACATTGTGAAAATATAGAATCACTTGGGAGCTTAGATTTTTGAATCTCAATAAGTAAAAATGAATCCAATTCATGGAGTGGAAATTATAATAATAAGAAAATGCCAACTGGTTCGTATTATTTCATTATTGAATTCAATAAAGATCATAAAAAAGTGGAATCAGGAATTATTTCAATAATAACATAACTTATATAAAGCATTTTGTTCTTTTTAATTAAGAAAATTCGAAGTTATTTTTATTAATTTTACTGAATGAATTCATTTGATGAACAAACGATTAATGATCTCGAATTTTCAACCATACGCGAATGGTTAGTTAATTATTCAATTGGTCCAACAGCTGAAAAAAGATTGATGGAATTGTCTCCAACCAATCGTTTTGAAGAGATTAAAAATGAATTATATAGAGTAAATGAATTTCTTTCACTTCGTTCTGATGGCGAAAATTTTCCTGCATTAGATTATGAAGAACTTTTAACTGAAATTAAGTATTTACCTATTAAAAATGCAGTCCTTTCACAAGAAGGTTTTTATAGGATTTCTAGGGCTTCATTAATTGTTAACACAATCCTTTATTTCTTTGACAAAAGAGAAAAAGATTATCCTTTATTAGCTGAAATTTTAAAAGAAGCATACTATACCACAGAAATAATAGATTCAATCGACAAGGTGTTTGATCGAAAAGGAGCTATTAAAGATGATGCCTCTCCTACTCTTCATGAAATTCGTCAAAGTATTCGTTCTGTTAAAAACAAGATTAATAAGAACTTTGAAAAAGAAATGCGTCGTTTAACCAAGGAGAATTTTTTGGGAGAAACACGTGAAGCATTTGTCAATGAACGTCGTGTTTTAACAGTAATGTCTACTCACAAACGTAAAATATCAGGTCAAGTTGTCGGTTCTTCTAAAACGGGTAGTTTAACTTTTATAGAGCCAGCATGCAACGTTGAACTTAACAATGAATATGAATTATTACTAGACGACGAACGAAAAGAAATTTACAGAATTTTACAAATCTTAACTTCTGAAATTGCTCATTTACTTCCACTAATTAAAGAATATCAAACAATCTTAACAGAATTTGATTTTATTAATGCGAAAACTAAATTAGCATTGGAATTAAATTGTAGTTTACCTGCTATTCAAGAAGATACAACTATTGAATTGATAAATGCTGTTCATCCAATTTTATGGAAAAACAATAAAGTTCAAGGTAAAAAGACTTTTTCTCAATATTTATTTATGGATAAATTCTCTCGTATGTTGGTTATTTCAGGACCAAATGCTGGAGGTAAAAGTATTACTTTAAAAACGATAGGATTATTACAAATCATGCTTCAATCAGGCTTATTAGTTCCTGTTGACCCAAATAGTAAAATGTGTTTTTTCCAACAAATCTTAACAGATATAGGAGATAATCAATCAATTGAAAATGAATTAAGCACTTACTCTTATCGTTTAAAACGAATGAAGCGATTTTTGGAAGTTGCAAATAGAAGAACTCTGCTATTATTAGATGAATTTGGAACTGGTTCAGATCCAGAGTTAGGTGGTGCTTTAGCTGAGGTTTTCTTTGAAAATTTATACAATAAAAAATGTTTCGGTGTAATTACAACACATTATGCAAACATTAAACTGAAAGCTGACCAACTCAGAAATGCAATCAATGGCTGCATGATGTTTGACACTGATACACTTGAACCATTATATAAATTCTCTTTAGGTCAGCCAGGAAGTTCATTTACATTTGAAGTTGCTCAAATCAATGGGATTCCAATGGAATTGATTGAAGATGCAAAAAGCAGAATGGATGACAGAAAAGTCAGAATGGATAAACTACTAAATGAACTTCAACGCGAAAAGACATACCTTGAGCGATTAAACAAAGAACACATTGAAGCACAAGAATTAGCTCAAAAGGCAAAAAATGAATTCCTTGAAAAAAAATCAAAATTAGAAGAGAAATTAAAATCTGTTCAAGAACAAAATGAAATCAATAATAAATTCATTTCGAGTGGTAAAAAAATGAATTCTTATATTCAACGTTTTATAACTAGATCCAAAAAGAGAGACATCAACAAACCATTAATTGATGAAATGACCAAATACATTACAGTTGAAAAATCGAAAATTGAGGAAGCTGATCGAATAGAAAAATTAAAAATTGAATCAAAGCTTCCTAAAAAAGTTACTAAAAAACAAAAAGTTCAAATTGAACGTGATGAATATGAACGAGCAAAAATTATTTTAGGCTCAACCGTTAAATTAATTGCTACGAAACAAAGTGGAACTGTGGAAGAAATTAACGGCGAAATGATTACAGTTGTTTTTGGTTTCATGCGAATGAAAGTTGAGAGAGAAAAATTAATGTGGGTAAAGTAAAAGCTCTTCCAAAAATAATTATTGAATTATTTAATTTGTTTGCAATACATACAAAAAAATGAATCAATCCGAATAAAATCTAACCAAAAATCATCTGTAAAGCACCATTGCTTTTCATTCAATAAAATTATTGTAAACTATAAATCAATACTTAAATTCATTACTAAATTAAGTTCCAATATAATATAAAAAAGGATATTTTATGCAAATTAATACACTTTCAAATAGTGAAAAATTTTGTATATATACTTTATTATTAATACTTTTAGCTTAAAATTTGATAACATTTCATAAATATGGACTATTTATTCACACTTGTTCAATCGCTAAGCGCTACTGAAAAAAGATATTTCACTAGATTGTCCACATTACAAACTCAAAGTTCAGTAAACCAATACGCACAACTTTTCAATAAGTTGTGTAAGGTAAAAAAATACAATGAAAAAGAAATAAAGAAAGATTTTAACGCTGCTCATTTCCCACAATTAAAACAAACACTTTACAAAAAAATATTACAATCTTTGAGAATGTTTCATGCTTCGGAACATTTCGAAAATGAACCAAATATTCATTTAACTAATTCTAAAATATTACTTTCAAAAGGTTTATTAGACGAAGCAAAAAAAGAATTCAATAGAGCAGAAAAAAGAGCTCAAAGCGGAAGTCTACCATTTGAAACAGCAATGTTATTTAGAGAGAAAAATTTTCAAAACACCAGGACAATTTCAATTACTGATATTCAAGATCGTTTAAAAAATCATGATATTTTTTGGATAGATCACATTAAGGACCTTGAAAATGAACTAAAATATGAGAAGTTATTTTTGGAAGTTGAATTATTAAACAAACAATTCGAAGCAACAAGAAATAGCCTAGAGAAAAGGAATATTTCAGATTTCTTACAAAATTTTTTATTAATCAATGAAAAATCAGCTGAAACCTCTTACTCAAAAATACTATTTAATTTTATAAAAGGCCTAGCATATTTTTTAAATAGTGATTTTAATTACTCTGAAAAATACATGAATACATGCATTGAATTATTTGAAGCTAATTCATCATACATATCTCAAAAAGAGGATATCTACATTCGTTCAATCGCAAATTTATGTTTAGTTCAATTATATCAAAAAAGTGATTCACTCAATGATTCAATTCAAAAATTAAAGAATTATAAAACTGAATTTCCGCATGTATTAGACTACAAAAACTATTTAATTTTTGTTTTAGAAATAATGAAATTCAATTCAAATAATGAGTTTGAAAAGAGTATCTTATTGATAAAAGAAACTGAATCATTTACTTATAGAATTGAGAATCAAACACCTGAAAATAAGGAAATAAATCAAGAAAAAATTTACAGTGTTTTTCAAAAAACAACTGCACACCTTGGTAATAATGATCGTATAAGCGCAAAAAAAACATTACAAAATTTCATTCAAAATAAGTCTGAACACATAAAAGAAGATGCTTTAATCTTAGCAAGAGTTCTACTTCTATTTATTCAGTTTGAATCTAATGACAATCAATTGATTGATTCAGAAATGAAAGCTACTGTTCGCTTTTTACATGAGCAAAACAAACTATACTTGTTTGAAAAACAAATATTAAAATTTATTTCTAATATGTTAGAAGCTAATTCATCAAGTGAAAGAAAAGTTATTTTCTCACAGCTTAAAAATGATATGGCTAATTTAAAAAATATGGATCTAGAGAAAAATGCATTTATATATTTTGACTTTTCAAAATGGATAAATTCGTTTGACGATTCAAGCATAACCCAAGAAAGAAGTGATTATTAGAAATCAATCCTCCATTTTCAAACGAATACCAAAAGAAGTATTAAACGTCCAATTAACTACATTTTTAGCTGGTCTACTATCGTAAAAGCTCGTCCATTCAAATCTAGTATCGATTTTTTTTGTCACTCTGAAATTCAATGAATATTGACCTAAAAAACGAAAATCTTTAAAATCTACTAATAAAGGTTGATAATATGTTGCTGCAGTAAAATAAAAACTAGTTTTTGGATCTACATACCATGACATGTAATTACTAATTCGGCACTCCTTATTAATCAATGCTGTTGTTCTAATTTGTTCATATTCATAAAATAAAGATGACCCGACAAAATATTTACTCTTTTTGTTATCATAAAATTTCAATCTCAAACCTGAACCAAATAAGGTTCTCATTTGCTGATCTAGTA
Organism: Candidatus Kuenenia stuttgartensis; assembly: GCA_943326025.2. Classification (GTDB taxonomy): domain Bacteria; phylum Bacteroidota; class Bacteroidia; order Flavobacteriales_D; family Crocinitomicaceae; genus CAIUKX01. The sequence continues at coordinate 10,970 of CALPRR020000001.1, forward strand.
ATTGATTGTACTGAATTTGAGAATAACTTTCCCATTTCCAAGGTCCACTTATTCTATATGCATATCTAAAATGAGCCATTCCCATATTTGAATAAACTTTTTCAGAGCCCTTTGAATAATTTAAATCACTTATAAGGAAATAATAATGTTTTTTTGTTTTATATTGAACTCTTGGACGTAAAGAAAAATTGGTGAGTAAATCAGTATTTTTAATTGCTGAAAAACTTGCATCTACTGCTCCACTCCAACCAGAAGTATCATCGTAAATTCTTTTATTTTCAATATTTACAACTTGAGATTGCAATTGAAAAACAAAGAAACAAAGAAATAAAAAGAGATTATTTAGGCGCATATTTATACAATACATAAGCAACTGCACCAAATAAAACATTAGGAATCCAAACAGCTATAATTGGCGAAAAACCAACATTTACAGCCGCCACATCCATAATTTTCATAGTGAAAATATAGACAAAAATAATTCCTAACCCCAAAGCTATATTAATTCCAACTCCACCACGTTTTTTTCTACTTGATACAGAAACACCAATTATTGTTAGAATATAAGTAGCGAAAGGTAGTGATGATCTTCGATATAATTCTAATTCATATGAAGGTACATTAGCCGCACCTTTAGCTTTTTCTTTTACAATGAATTCATTTAATTCTGAATAATTCATTATCTCAGCAATATTTTCTCTGTGGGCCATGTCATCAATTCTAAAATTAAAAACAGTATCTTTTTCTTTACCATTTATAATCTGCTCGTTTAATCCATTCACTTTTCTTTCATAGTAATCAAACAATTTCCATTGGTTAGTGCCTATAATATTCTTAGCACCTCTTGCTTTTAAAAAATAAGTGACTTCATCATCATTATTTGTAACTTGAACAACAAAATCATTCGCAATATTATCATCCGAAACATATGTAGCAAAATTCACCGAAACATTTCCTGGAAACTCTGCATAATAATCCTCGACATGTAATCCTGATCTGTAATATTTATTATCAAAATCTAGACGAATTTTATTTGCTCTTGGCAACACTAAGTGATTCATCAACAAAGAAATAATCATCAACAAAGTAGCCGCAATCATATAAGGCCTCAGGAAACGATTAAAAGGTTTTCCACTATTTAAAATTGGAATAACCTCGGTATCTGATGCCATTTTTGCCGTAAACCAAATTACAGAAATAAAAATAATCATCGAGGAAAAAGTATTCCCGTAGTAAAGTAAAAATGTAAGGTAATATTTTAAGAATATATCTGAAATAGGAGCTTGTTTTTCAATAAACTCACCTAATCTTTCTGACATATCAAATACCATAGACAACAACATTATAATCCCCAACATAAAAAAGAATGTTGATAGGAATTTTTTAATGATGTATTTATCTAATATCTTGAGCACCTGCCTTTGATTTTAAATCTTTGATTAACAATTGTTACAATTTTTGACCTAATTTCTTAACCATAACATTTTTCCATTCTGCAAAAGTTCCATCTAAAATACGAACTCTTGCTTCTTTTACTAATGCTAAATAGAATGCTAAATTATGAATTGTCGCTATTTGAAAACCTAAATACTCTTTCGATTTAATCAAATGTCTCAAATAAGCTTTTGAATAAGTTTGATCAACATAAGAAGTACCATTTGGATCAATTACAGAATAATCTTTTTCCCATTTTTGATTCTTAATATTAATTATTCCTTCAGATGTAAATAACATACCATGACGAGCATTTCTTGATGGCATTACACAATCAAACATGTCGATACCCATGGAGATACATTCCAACAAATTAATTGGTGTTCCTACTCCCATCAAATATCTTGCTTTGTCAGTTGGTAAAATCCCACAAACTAAATCAGTCATTTCGTACAAATCTTCATCAGGCTCACCAACTGACAATCCACCAATTGCATTACCGATTGTTCCGTAACCCGCAATTACTTCAGCAGATTCTTTCCTTAAATCTTTATAAGTACTTCCTTGTATAATTGGAAATAAATTTTGTTCATATCCATACAATGGTTGTGTTGCATCCATTTGATCATAACATCTTTTCAACCAACGATGCGTCATGTGCATCGAACGTTTAGCATAATTATAATCACATGGATAAGGTGTACATTCATCAAAAGCCATTATGATGTCAGCACCTATTTGACGTTGAACATCAATTGCTTTTTCAGGTGTAAAGAAATGATAACTCCCATCATAATGCGATTGAAATTTCACCCCTTCTTCTTTTATTTTTCTTGATCCTGATAAAGAATAGACTTGATAACCTCCTGAATCAGTTAAAATCGGTCCATCCCATCCAATAAATTTATGTAATCCACCTGCATTTTCTATTACATCCATTCCAGGACGCATATACAAATGATAAGTGTTACCCAAAATGATTTGAGCTTTAATATCATCTTTTATTTCATGTTGGTGAACACCTTTAACAGTTCCTGCTGTTCCAACAGGCATGAATATAGGAGTCTCAACAACACCATGGTCAGTATGTAGTAGTCCAGCTCTCGCATTTGACTTTGAATCTGTATGTAATAAATCGAAGTGCATAAAATTGTTGAAAAATAAACACTACAAAGATAATTGTATTTAGTTATGCTTGCCATATTTGCACCAAAGCTTTAAACAAAATGCAGTTTATTCCAGAATTTGAGTATAATTTAACGATGATATTATTTATCGTTTTCTCCTTTGCAGCCTTTATACAGCTGATTTACGTGCTATTCATTCACGGAAAACTTTCATTTTTCAACCCATCTAAACAAGTTGTTTCAACTGAATTTCCACCAGTAACAATATTGATTTCTGCTAGAAATGAAGCTGATAACATCTATGAAAATCTTCCGACAATATTAGATCAAGACTATCCAGAATTTGAAGTCATTGTCATAAATCATCAATCAATAGATGAATCTCATTATATTTTGAATGCATATGCACATCAATATAAAAACTTAAGAGTTATAGAAATTGAAAGAAGTCAACATTTAAAATCTGGAAAGAAACTTCCTTTAACGATTGGTATTAAAGGAGCAAAACATGAACATTTATTGTTTACTGACGCTGATTGTAAACCAACATCAAACCAATGGCTAAAAAGTATGGCGAGTCGATTTACATCAGAGAAAGAAATTACGATTGGTTATGCCCCTTATGTTTTCAAGAAATCTTTTCTCAATAAGGTTATTCGATTTGATACTACTTGGATCGCAATGAATTATTTTTCGATGGCTTTAGCTAAAATACCTTACATGGGTGTAGGTAGAAATATGGGTTATACTAAATCTGTTTTTAATTCTGTAAATGGATTTAAATCTCATTATTCGCTTGCTTCAGGAGATGATGATCTATTTATCCAAGAGTCTGCTACAAAAAAAAATATAGCAATTAACCTTGATAAAACATCGTTTTGTTATTCTGAAGGTGCTGAAGACTGGGAAAGTTGGTTTCGACAAAAAGCTAGACACTATACTACGTCTAGCCGATATAGGGTTTTCAAAAAAGCAATGTTAGGAATATATCCTCTTACCATGTTTATGTTGTTGATTTCCTTTGTTATTTTGATGTTGGATACGAATTATCGTTGGTTAACACTTTCTATTTTTGGATTTGTCATTATTGTAAAATGGTTGATTCATGCAAGATGTTTTAAAAAATTGCATGAACCTGGTTTTATTTCAATGATCCCATTACTTGATATTGCTTATTCAATTTTAATTCCAATACTCTATTATTCAGTGAACAAAAAAGAAGATACAAAATGGTAGGAAGCGAACATTTATCAGATAAAGCAAAGCATGACTTACAATTAGTCAACGCTGCGATTAGCGGTAAACAAAGTGCCTACGCTGAATTAATGGAGAAATATCGTGAATCTATTTATTTCATGATGTTGAAAATGGTTAAGAATCCAGATGATGCAGAAGATTTAACATTAGAAGCATTTGGTAAAGCTTTTAGTCGTTTAGAACAATATTCTCCTAGTTTTGCTTTTAGTACATGGCTATTCAAAATTGCATCTAATAACAGTATCGATTTTATTCGTAAAAAAAGAATTAAAGTCACTTCAATGGATACTGGAATGATGACTGATGATGGTGAAACAATTTTTTATGATGCAAAATCTCAAACGTTAGATCCTGAAGAAACAATTATCTATAATCAGAAAGTTAAATTGATGCGTAATTTGGTGAGTCAATTAAAACCAAGATATAGAGAATTGGTTGAAAAACGATACTTTGAAGAATTGAGTTATGAAGAAATTGCTGAAGAACTTAATTTACCTCTAGGAACTGTGAAAGCTCAATTATTCAGAGCTAGAGAGTTTTTGGCAAATATGATTGAAAAAACAAAAGAGAATATTTAATTTCTTTAGATTATAAATTTTCAGACTCTTTATCTTTAAGGAGAAATCAAATTATGAATTCAGTACAACTTATATTAAAATATTTTCCTGATTTGACTGAAAAGCAAATCGAACAATTTTCTAAATTATTAGAAGTATATACCTTTTGGAACAATCAAATCAATGTGATTTCTAGAAAAGACACCGATAATTTTTACGAAAGACATGTATTGCATTCATTAGGAATTGCTAAAATTATGCAATTCAAAGATGGTGCTGATATTATGGATATAGGAACAGGGGGTGGCTTCCCTGGTATTCCATTAGCAATTCTTTATCCAAACTGTAATTTCACTTTAGTTGATTCAATCGGTAAAAAAATAAAAGTGGTAAATGAAGTTGCTGCAGCAATTGGTTTGACAAATGTTACAGGAATTCATGAACGTGCTGAAAACATTGATAAACAATTTGATTTTATTGTAAGTCGAGCTGTTACAGCAATGCCTGATTTCATCAAATGGATCAATGGAAAATTCAAAAAGAAAAGTGTCCACGATTTAAAAAATGGAATCTTATATCTTAAAGGTGGTGATTTAAAAGAAGAAATGAAGGGTGTGAACCGTTATTTCTACATGCATAATCTACCTGATCATTTTTCAGAAGAATTCTTTGAGACGAAGAAAGTGGTTTATGTGAGATATTAATAATGTTGAATTATTAATTTTGGATTTTGGATTACTAATTATGTATAATAAAACTTTAATTTAATTAGTCTAATATAATAAGTGACTCTTTATTCATCTTCGAAAAAGCAATCTAGAAGAATGTTTTAATATTCTGAACCGGTCGCATTTTGCTACCAGCTCATCTTTTTCGAAGCTGGTCATTTGAAAACAAAACATTTCTGGAAATATTTCTTTGTTTCGTTTTACTTGTTCATTAATTCTTTTCGTCTGAACATTATACAATTCAGCTAAATCTCGATCAATTATAACTTGTTGATTACGAATATAAAAAAATATAAAAGTGTAAAATCTATTTCCTCCCTTGAGGGAGGATTAAGGAGGGTGACCAACTAAAATCCTAATCTTATATCGTTTTACTTCATTTAAGAACATTAATTATCACCTCACTCACTCCCTGCTCAAGTAGGGAAGTATTAAAAACTATAAAATCCCAACCAAATCTTCTCGATTTAGCGATTTTAAGATGCTGGTATCCGTTTTAACTAAATCTGTTGCTAATTCTTTTTTGGAGTCTTGTAATGTTCTTATTTTATCTTCTATCGTGTCAGGGCAAATTAATCGAACTGCGAATACATTTTTCTTTTGACCGATTCTATAACATCTATCGATTGCTTGATTTTCAACAGCTGGATTCCACCATGGATCAACTAAATACACATAATCAGCTTCTGTTAAATTTAATCCAGTTCCACCAGCTTTCAAACTAATTAAAAAAACGCGAACTTCATCGTTGGTTTGAAAATTATTGACTTTCGTTTCTCTATCTTTGGTTTGACCCGTTAAATATTCGTATTTAATTTCTCGTTTATCTAATTCTTTCTTGATTAAATCGAGCATCGTAACAAATTGAGAAAATACAATCATTTTATGATCACCTTGTTTTGAAGTAATTTCTCCCATCAATACTTCTATTTTAGAAGACTGATCTCCATAGTATTCTTCATCGTTAATCAATGCTGGTGAATTACAAATTTGTCTCAACTTAGTTAAACCGGCCAACACATGCATGCTATCCATGTATTTTTTCTGATTCGATGTTGCGATCAAAAACGCTCTAAATTCTTGTTTATAGGTGTCGTAAACTTTGCGTTGCTCCTCTCCCATTTCACAATAAAGTACCATTTCTGTTTTATCTGGTAATTCTTTTGCAACTTGACTTTTCGTTCGTCTTAATAAAAACGGATTTATTTTCTTTTGCAATTCTTTCGCTCGACCAAAATCTTTGAATTTATCAATCGGCATTGCATACAAATCCTTAAATGCTGTTTTATTACCCAATAAACCTGGACATGCAAACGAAAACTGTCCGTATAAATCAAAGGTGTTGTTTTCAATTGGCGTTCCCGTTAATACCAATTTATTCCTAGATTTTAATAATCGAACCGATTTATAACGTTGTGATTCAGGATTTTTAATCGCTTGAGATTCATCCAAAATCACATAATTAAATTCAAATTCTTTGAGAAAACGAATATCAGAAAGCAATGTTCCATAAGAAGTTAAGATAATCTCAAATTGATGAAAATCTTCGGTATTCTTTACTCTATCAGCTCCATAAATTGTAAATAATTTAATCGAAGGAGCAAATTTTTCAATTTCATTTTGCCAGTTAAAAATTAAGGATGTTGGAACAACTATAAGGTTCGTATTGTTTTTAACTTTCTTTTCTCTCTGAGATAATATAAATGCCAAGATTTGAATTGTTTTCCCCAATCCCATATCATCTGCCAAACAACCACCAAAACCGAAATCATCTAAGAAATTTAACCAATTCAAGCCTTCTTTTTGATAATCACGCAAAGTCGCATTCAATGCTTTTGGCACTTTCACCTTTTGAATTGAATTAAAAGAAGCCAATTTAGCCTGATAAAAAGCAATTTGATCTCTTGCTTCGTTAGTCAAAACCTCATCTTCGTATAATTCTGAAATTTCAGAAAAGTTGATTTTATTTGTTCGGATAACTTCTTTTTGAACTTCTCCTACTCTAAAATATTTTGAAAATTTTTCGATCCATTCTTCAGGAAGTAATCCTAATGTCCCATCTCCTAACTCAACAAATTTTGTTTTGTTTTTAACTGCTTTTTGCAATTGTTTCAATGTGACATCTTGTTCGCCATATTTAACTTTTATAGCCGTATCAAACCAATCCAAACCTGAACTAACAGAAACAGTTACACTCGCTTTATGTCCGTTATAACGATTATTTTTTAACTCACTAAATCCAAGAATTGTAATCTCAGCATCTCTCCATTGATCGAAAACCTCCAAAAACCAAGCACCTTCTAAAAAATGAACTGAATGAATGTAAAAACTATCTAAATTTAATTGCTCTTCAAAACTTTCATGTTGACGAATTAACATTGCTAAAAAGCGATATTCTAAATCGATATCACGTTCTACTAAAAACTCATTTCCATTTTTATCTCTTGAATAAATTTGTTTTTTTGATAAAATTGGAATCTCTATGTCTCCATATTTTACAACTGGAGTAATTGCTATATACCCATCTGAATCGCATAAATAAATGAGCTTACTGACTTTTTTATCGAACCCTTTTTCGATGATTTGCTTTTTTGAAGCGGGTTTTAAATACGTATAATTTATTTTAATTCGATGTTCTAAATTCGCTAAATACTTCTCTTGAAATTCTTTGTATTTAGATTTATGAATGATGATTTTTTGATTATTACTCTTGAAAAAATTAATCACACGAATTACATCAGGATTATCAATTAAATACATTGTCTCTCCCAATAGAACAAAGTAATTGAAAACTAGTTTTAACTTTTTTAATTCAATAAAAATTTCGTCAATTTCTATTTGACCTGAAATTTCATAGAATTTTTCCTTCATGTTCACATCCAGAATCAAATCAGATTCTAATCTTTTCAATTGAACAAGAACGATTGAACTTGAAGTTAAATTATCCGAAATACTTTCATTGTGGTAATAAACCTCAAAATTACTTGGATTCTTTACGATAGCTTTCAAAGCATCAATATCAGAAACTCCAGAAAGGCGCATTCCTTCACTTTGAAATTTAGCTAACGCTGTAAAGAACTTAATTTCTTCTTGCTTTTCAGCTTTCCAAATTAAATCTACTGGATTCTTTTTTGTTATTGGATTTTTTGGTCTTCCATCTTTAGTTGCATTAGAAGTTACAAAGTCTACATAGATGTGATCGTAATAACGATGTTGCCCAATAATTACAAATTGCTTCGAAAAACTTTGCTGATAGGCTTCAATTGGTGTTAGAACTTCTTTTGGCTGAGGAAGCAATTGTTTTTCAAGTAGATTTGTCGTTTTTTGATTAATTGGGAGTAATTCTTTTATTTTAGAAATGACATTTGCTCGTTTATACATTGAATCGTATTCCAATTCAAAAAAATCATCTAAGTTATTCTCCTCTTCTAATCCAAATTCTTTTGCTTTTTCATGAAAATATTCCTTTCTGAAAACCTCATCAAAAAATACACTAATCTCTTCTCTATCTTTGATGTTATACAATGCTTGCGCTTGATGTTCACACATTTTACGCTTAATTGAAGGACAACTACAATTTAATATTAATTGATCATTTTCAAACTTGACATCTACAACATTGTTTCTCGGAAAACTATATGCATCCAGAAATGAAATATGATTGATGGAGATTTCATTCGGATAAAAATCTAAAAAACCTCGTTTTCGTTCACTTGGTAATTCCATGGAATGAACCATGATGTAAGTATTCGTAAGTTTTGGAAATTTGAACTTGTCAATTCGATACTCCGTTGGATGAACTCCATTTTCTCGATCTTCCCCATTCACTAATTCATCATCTGCTTTATGCAGTACGTGAACGATATGTTTGCAGATTGGACCTTGATTAAACGAACAATTACAAGAAGCTTTTAAAACTTTTTTTGGAGAAAATTCAATTTTGACATCATAGATATCTGAACCTTTAACCAACGCTGTAATTTCTGTTTCAGACAATGAAAAATCCTTGATTTCAGAATCTCTCCATTCACTTCTAGTTTTTTCTGAAGTATAATTGAGTACAAATGTTTCAAAGATTTTAGTTGTGAATGTCATTAATCAAAATTCATTTTAGAAATTATAAAATTAAGCAATATATCTTACTTAATTTTTGATCAAATGATATTCTTAAAATTACTTACTGAATAATCACTTTAGTTGATTTCTTTCTATTATTTCTATGAATAATTAAATAATAAACTCCTTTAGGAATAGAACCAAAAGTATTCATTTCATGATGGTGATTTGAAATTTTATCCGGCAACAATTCTTCTGAATGAAATATTTTCCCAGCTAAATCAACCAATTGAATTGTTAACGGTTCCTCATTCTTTAGATCATTTTCAGAAAAATGAATCTTAAAGTTTCCATTTTCTGATGGATTTGGAAAAACATTCATAGCTAATTCTATAAGCTCATTTTCAACCGACTTTATTGTCGAATGAGTATACCTTCCATTAAAATCAACTTGTTTTAAACGATAGTATGAAATTCCCTCAACTATTTTTTCGTCTGTAAACAAATAATTAGAAGTCTGAGTTGAATTACCCTTCCCTTTAATTTGACCTATTTCATAAAAATCCTTTCCATTTTCTGATTTCTCAATAGAAAAATAATCATTGTTTGTTTCTGAAAAAGTTGTCCAAAACACATCAACTTGATCGTAATTCAATTCAGTATTAAAGCTCGATAATTCAACAGGTAAAACAATTACTGATGAAAAATGATACCCTAAAGTATAATAACCATCGTTTTGTAAATTTACATTCGAAAATGAAACCATATCTCCAGTAACACTATTTGCTGTTGCTATTTCGGTCCAAGAAGTTCCTATTGAATTTGAAGATCTATATAAAAGGACATAATCACCTGCAACTCCCATTGAATTAACAGCCATACCACTATTGGAAACATCAAATTCAACGGTTCCATTTAATACTGAAGAAGTATTTGTTACGTCGAAATACCAAACTCTTTGCCATCTCGTATTTGAAGTTCCTGTCATACCTGCAACGTCCGTGGACATTTCGCTATTGTAGGCTGAACCGTGTCCGATCAATAAATAATCTCCAACGTCTAAAACAGATGTTGAAGTTATCCCTAAACCTTTTGTTACTGAAGAAGAAAAACTTGTATTTGAACCAACAACTGAACCAGGCATTATTGTATCACTTCCTATACCAGCAACATCTTTGTCAAAATTAATTAAACTATTATCACCAGCGTATTTATCCTCTGAAGCAAGAGCAATATTGTATTTTGCAGATAAATAATTATTCACGATAATTCTAGAAGCTTTATTTAATGCAGTTCTATAACCTATTACTTCAGCAATATAACCACCAAATGGTCTTGGGTCGTTTAAATCCGTTGAACCTATAATTAATGGTGAATTATTATTCGGAACTGACGTATTCGTTTCTGAAGCTCTTACATCTAAATTATTTCCATTATATAATTTGGATCTAGAAGCAGAACTCAACGTTCCATCATATACAACATTTATTAAATAATTATTATTTGGACTATAAGTTGTCGTACCATTAAATCTATTATCATTTGTTTGAATATCGACATAAAATTTATTTGAAGTATAATAAAACAACATGAAAGATTGTTCAATTCCTACATTAGTTCTTTTAGAAACAATAGATCTAGCACCTCCATCTAATGTCAAAGGTCTTGAAATGGTAAAAAAAGTATAACCAGAAGTATTATCCAATGTAGAAGCATCAGCTCCAACTAACTTATCATTCGTCCCATTGTTATTATCGAAAAGAATTGCTGGATTTCCATTAATAAGATTGGTTGTGTAAATTGGTTGCTTGTTATTCGTTGCTTGAGAAACGGAATTTGAATTACCTGATTGATCGGTCCAATTTGAAACTGCTGTACCATTTGAAGTAGTATTTGTACCTGCATCAGCTCTTAACCACAACATATTGTTCGTACTCGTACCTACTCCACCTGGTCCTGTTTGACCAAAAGAGCAATAGTATACCGAAGTATATAGTAGCAAGATAACAAACTTCATAGTTACAAACAGCAATTAATTCAAAAGAGAAAAACACCTTTTGTTTAATACAGTAAATAATTTTAGCATTGCAAAAATATAAATTATTTAATAATGATCTAAAAATTAAATATTGCAAGTCCTAATGAAGAATCTAAATGACTGAAAAACAAACAAAGTAAGTGGCGTATTACTGTTTTTTTGTGGGGAAAAGATGGGGTTTTATTCTAAATAATTACAAAAATAAAAACATCAAATAAATAACCTGGTAGTAGAAAATCCATTTTCATAGATATATTTTTTAATTCTACTACCAGATTTATTTTAATTATTCAACAACTAATTTTTGTACAAAACTTCCTTTTACAGAGTTGATTTTAACAAAATAAATTCCTGCTGATAAATCAGTTGAAATAGATGTTGTATTTGTTAAATTATCTGTAATTGATTTTACCTGTTTTCCGATTTCGTTGAAAATAACGATTGAAGTTAAAGTTAATGTTTCATCCATAACTTTTACAGTAAACATACCATTTGAAGGATTCGGATAAATAGACAACCCATTTTCAACTGTTGAAATTGAATTTAAACCTAAAGTAGTGAAACCTACAATTGCTGATGAACTTGAAGTACATCCATTTGTTGTAACTGTAACAGAATAATCTCCATTAGCTGTTACAGTGTATGACTGATTCGTTGCATTTTGAATTGCAGAACCATTTAAATACCATTGATTTCCTGAAGCAACATTTGTGCTTAATAAAGTACCATTTGCATATAAAACTGGTGCAGTTGGAATTGGATTAATTGTCATTTCAATTGATTGAGCGTTCACCGTATCAATAGTAGCACAAGTTAAACTAGAAATTAAATTACAAGTAACAATATCATTGTCATTTAAAGTTGAAATTATTAATGTATCTGAATTCTCAGACAATAGATTCCCATTAACAAACCATTCATAAAAAGGAGTTGTACCTGCATTTATTCCATCAGCAACTAATATCACTTCAGAACCAGCACAGGCTGTATTGTTTGCTAAAATAGAAACAGAAGGAATTAATGCAGAATTTACATTTATCGCTACAATCGCTGAAGTGTCATCTAAATCAGATATACATGATTCACTTGAAGTTAATACACAATATACTTCATCACCATTTACTAACGTATCTACAACTATCGAAGTTGATGTTGAAACACTTTCTCCGTTGATAAACCACTCAAATGTTGGTGTATTTCCTGCGTATGTAGTTGATTGTGAAAAAGTAACTTCTTGACCAGAACAAATTGTTGTAATATCAGCTGAAACATTAATAGAAGGAGTTACAGGGGACGCTCCTGAAATTGTCATTGAATCTGTATGCGAAATAGACAATGCATCTGAGACAGTCACAAAATAAGTACCTTGAAGAAGGTTATTGATTGAAGCTGTTGTCGCACCATTACTCCATAAATAAGTATATGGAGCAGTTCCACCAGTTGCAACTGCAGATAAAGATCCGTCATTCGCATTGATACATGAAGGAGAAGATGGATAATTGATTGCTACATTAACTGGAAGTTCAGAAAGACCATTTGAATACAAACAGTTATTTTCTGTCGTTACAAAAACTCGAGAAGTAACAAATGAAATTTTATTTACTGCCGTATAACTTGGTAAATTGAATTGGTTTCCACCTGCTTCCCACGTTTGACCATGATCACTTGTTGCAATTAAACCACCTCTATAACTTGCAAAAACATAACCTCCAAAAGTACCCATTGCTTGAATAGCATCTCCATCCAAACCTAATAAAGTAGTATGAGAAATTGAAGTAGGTGAAGTAGCTGACCAATTAAAATCAGAAATATCAGCAACAAACACTCCGTCATGATGCGTTCCAACATAAATTTTTGTCCCTAATGTCGTTATAGCAGTTGTATGATCGGTCGGTAAATTCGTTGTTATATTTGTCCAATTACCTGACGCTTCATTTCTTGAGTGAACTCCTCCTCCATGGATAGCAATTACAACTTTATCTCCATATGAAGAAAATGCAACATCTTCTAAATTAGTGCCTAAATTCCCTTGAATTGAAGTCCATGCACCTGTTCCATTAGATTGGTAAATTGTACCTGTTGCATCAAAAATGTACACATAATTTGATGTAGCAAACACTTTTTTTACAGATAATTCAAACAATCCAATATTAAACTCATTCCAAACAGCACCTGTATCATTACTCACAAAAACACCTGCATTTTCAGTAACAGCAAATAATTTTGTTCCTTTAAACGTTAAATCATTTACATGTAAATAATCTGTTAAACCATTATTTGCAGCAGTATAAGAAGTTGCTAAATTTTTACTTACAAATACCCCTTTTTCAGTAGCTGCAACAATTACTTGATCTCCACTTGTTGCCATTGAATAGGTCACCTGATTGTTGTACCCCGTATTATTCGCTATCCAACTGATTGAAGAATTTGATGTTTTATAGATGCCATCTTTGTAAACACCTGCAATTAAACTTGTGTTATACGCTGCAACAATATTTACATTCATATTAGAGGTAAATCCGGTATTAATAGTTGACCAAGAAATTGATCCTGTAACTGAAGTATAAACTCCATTATCTGTTGCTAAATACCAATTTGTACCATTATTTGTAATTGAATTAATAGCTAAATTCAAAATTAATCCTGAAGTTACTGCAACATATACAGGCGATGTTGTGGTACTAGCTGAAGCTAATACAAAAACACCATTGTGATTTTTTACTAATATTTCATTTGTAGTACCATTGTAAGATATTGCAGTTGTATTTGATATGTTTAATGTATTTGCATCATTTAAACCTAACCAAGATAAACCATTATCATCAGAATAATAAACTCCTTTATTTTCAGCTGTCAATATTAAACGTGCACCTGCTTTTACAATACCCGTAATATTTGTTCCAGCAAAAGGTAAACTTGTAATTTCACTCCAATTTGAACCATTATCAATTGTTCTGAAAATTTTTCCATTGGAAGTTCCTACAACTAATGATGTTGCATCAAATGAAGCGATAGCTGTCGTATTTTTGCTTGTCAATCCATTTTGAACTTTTTCCCAGTATCTGTCAGAACCAACATAACCAGTAAAACGGAAAACGCCACTATCAACTGTTGCTGCAAATAAATTTGATCCTGCAAAATCTAACGCAGCAATTTTACCACTTTTCAAACCAACAGGTTTACAGCTCCATCCTACTAAAGAAGCATTTGTATTTACATAAACACCTCCATTTTCAGTTCCAAAATAAACCAATCCACCTCCTTGAGTTGAACAGGTGATTTTACCACTACCGTATGGACCTTTAGATCCAAAGTGTGCGAATGAGATTGTTGAAACATATAAAAATGCAATCAACATCATTGACTTTAAAGTATTATTTTTCATTATTGTTTTTAAATTATTATTAATTATTTTGAGCTCCTTGCTCTATCCATTTTAAAATCAAATCCAATTTACATTGTTCTAACACGCCATTTGGTGGCATTGGATTATTAACGGATTTCATCGATGAATACAACAAACTTGAACTCGGATTTGTGGTGTTTATATAACCACTTTGACTGTTTAATAACTGCTGATATGAAACACTTGACACTAAATTTAAATTACCCTTCGGATTTGTTCCTGAATGGCAACCTGATGTTGTACAATTCTCATTGAAAATTGGTTGTACATCATTTTTATAAGAAACAGTATCGGGTAAATCACATTTCTCTTTCTTCTTTTTACATGACGTAAAATGCAAGAACGAAATCATAATTACTATGAGTGTAAAAAATTTTATCATCAGTTATTCGTATCTAAACAAATTTGGAATGTTATTTTTAATCATTGTTGCAATTGAAGAACTATTGTCTTGAGCTGAAGACACATTCAAATTTGAAGGATTTGTTAAATCAATTCCATCAAACAATTTTGAATAATCGACAATCATGTGCACATAATTCACGTTGTCTTTTAAAACTGTAAAATTTTGAATTGGCATTTCAACAGAAACATAATTCGTATTTGTTCCAATTTTATAACAAAATGGTACTGGTGTTCCATTCATAGCATTTGTAGTATCAATAGCTCCTTGAACATTCATAAATACATAACCATCTGGTTGTGCTGATGAACTAAACCACATTTGTTGCATTTTAAGAATGATTGAATCTGCAGATAAAGTTGGAGATAATGCATTTGTCGTTGCGTCTAAACCAACTTTAAATCTTACTGACTTATAATTCCCAACTGGAACATCACCAACTGTCAGCCCTTCAGATTCAAACAATTTTATTACATTTTTTTGTAAATCAACTGTTGAGCCATCTAACTTAACCAATTGTATTCCTGAGATGTAAAATTGAGCACGACTTAATGAAATTATTCTTCCTGCATAAGTAGTCATATCAATATTATATGCATCAACTTCTGTATCCTCAATGTAAGTATGCAAATGAAACATTAAAGTTCCTTTTGCTACGTTAGATTGATCATTATTATTGGATTGATCATTATTGTTTTCATCTTTTTTACAAGAAAGAGCTATGAAAGCAGCTACAACTATAATAGATAATTTTTTGATTATACTTTTCATTTAATAAAATTTAAAATGAATAACTTATTGAACCTATTAATGAATTTTTAGATTTATTTTGAATTCCATCAACATACTGATAAATAGGGAAACCATACTCAAAATTTAGTTTAACATTTTCAAAGAAACCCTTCGGAAATTGATACGATAAACCAACTAACGTACTTATTGATTTCAACCCATAATTGATTGTATTTGCAGATGGTTCATTGAACCTATAAATTGTTTTATCATACCCTTGAATCACATCAATTAACTTACCCTCAAATCTAATAGAACTACTAAAGTTATTCCACCAATTATAAGCTCCCCATACATTTAAATAATATTCGTTACCTAATCGATAGCCAATATTATTTGTATTTAAACGCATTACAGAACTTCCTTGAAAGCTATAGGCAAATCCATTTGATTGTTTAATGTATGTCAAACTCGGTAATAGTTCAAAAGAGCCTGAACCCATTTGCATCATATAAGCAAATCGCTCATTAGGGTATAACATATCGTTGGACAATCCTTTCATTTGAATTGAACCAGTTGGAATACTTCCTCCTAAGCCTAAAATCAATTGACTAGATGTATTTTTTACAATACCATACAATAAATGAAGTTTTATATCGCCAAATCCAGATGTTAGCATAGTCATATCTGCATTATTTGTCATTTCCATACCTGGCATTGAATGATCGTGACTCATCGTTGGAACCATGGTCATTCCCATAGAAGTCTGATTGTAATGCAACATTAACATTCCTGTAAAACGTTCAGAAAAACCATACATTCCCATTAACATATGCATTTGCATGTTCATTTTACTAGAACTCATGATATAATCATTGAATACATCCATTTCATCAATTGGATTGTTTCCAGAAATCAACGTTGAATTATTCATTTGCATATATCGATACGATAACATCCATTCTTTCTTTGGATGAACATGACTAATCATAACTCCCGCAGGAGTTAGATTTCTCAAACAATGACATGAATGATCACAACTAATAGTATCTTGACCAAATAAATTAATAGATAACAATGTTCCAAGTAACAGAACATTCCATTTTTGTTTAAAAAACATTTATTGAATTTTAATTTGTTTTATTGAAGATTTAAATCTTCCAAGAAATCAGATTGTATTTTTATAAAAAAATCAATCACTTAAAACAAATTAAACTCTCGGAGGCTGAAAAACTGAGTTTAAATCACTCTGAATTATACTTTTATTGTATTCAAAAACATCTTTTTTCTTAGCTTTCAAAAAATCGCTTTCAAAAAAAGCATACGTTTCAACTGAAATTTGATCAGTAATTACTTCTATTTTCTCTTTTGATGATGAGGATTTATTTTCTTTTTGATCTTGCTTTTTTAACTGCTTTGCCAAATGACATTTACCATTACATTTCAATATCGGTTTAGACTTGTTGACACATAGATTATTCGCTATGTATTCTTTATTGATAATGTAATCTGTATATATAATGAATTTACCCAATGCTTGCATAACAAAAGCACTGATTACAACAAAAGCAATTATTGTATGTAAATTCTTTTTCACGACTCAAAATTACAAAAAAAACTCATAAAAAAAGTCCAAAATAAAATTTGAGCTTCATTATAGTAACGTTTTTTTTTAAAAAATTTAATTCATTTTATACTTTTTAAAAAAAGCATCCCAGTTCCAAATGAAATTCCCCATAACCTCATCCATTCTTTTTAAGAACAAAGGATTTGGAGCTTGCATTCTTCTGAAATAATCATCTTGAAATTCATTCAATTTGTATTTTTCAAAAACAGCTTTAGACATTCCGTAAATCATATTTTTAGAAGGATGATTTATTCTAGAAATAAAGCTTTGGTATTCTCTTACGATTTGTTGAAAATCATTTCCAGACATTTCGTACATTTTACCTAATTTATTAAAAATAATCTGTTCAACTCTTTCAGCTTGATCAGATTCAAATATATTCTCTAAAAAAGATAAATTACCTACAATTACAATTAATGCAAATTCTCCGTTTTGTTTTGAATCAATTTCTGGAGATTTAACAAATGCCACATCTTCATTAATCAATTCAGCAACCTCTACAAATCCATTATCAACTACATCCAATAATGCATTAACAAATATATTCGCAACTTGTTCGTCTGATAATTTTCTTTTTAATAATGTTCCAAGTAGAGCCATAGTGTGTTCTTATAATCTAATGGCAAATTTAGTATAGATTCACTTGTGTTTGAGACTCATAGAGTTTAGGTTTTCAACCAAGTTTTCAACAAAAATGTTAAATAATTAAAAATTAAAACTTAAAAATCTAAAATATAGCATTTTAAAACTTTTATAAATAAATGTTTTTTAATTTTTAGAACCTAATTCTATTTTATTTCTGTTGTTTTTCAAAAAAATTAATGGCTAAATCATAACTTTTCAATCCAAATCCAAAAATACATCCAATAGCAACTGGAGAAATCATAGAAATATGTCTAAATTCCTCACGATATGAGATATTAGAAATATGAACTTCAACAACTGGTACTGAAATAGCATTTATACAATCACGCAAAGCAACACTTGTATGAGTATAACCTCCTGCATTGAAAATGACTCCATCATGTTTAGATTTTTGCAATTCATTAATTAATTCACCTTCAATATTGGATTGATAATATTCTAATTCAGTATTCGTTCTTTTTTTTAATTCCTCAAAATACATTTCGAATGTTTGATTACCATATATTTGTGGTTCACGTGTTCCTAATAAGTTTAAGTTCGGACCGTTAATAATTAAAATTTTCATATTCATGTTGTCTTGGGATCGCTATATTAAACAATTTATTTCGTTTTTAAAAATCGAAAAAGGTTTAGCTGAAAATTCAATTTTTGCTTATCAAAATGATGTGTTAAAATTAAAAGATTTTTCAGTTGACAAAAACATAGCACCTGATGCTTTAACTTACAATAATTTAAAAGACTTCATAACAGAACTTTACGAACTTGGATTAAGCGCTCGAAGTCAAGCTAGAATCATAAGTGGTGTTAAACAATTTTTCGGTTTTTTACTTTTAGAAGATGTAATAAACGACGATCCCAGTGAACGTTTAGAAATGCCTCGTTTGGGAAAAAAATTACCAGAAGTCCTAACGGTTGAAGAAATAGATGCGCTAATAAATGCCATTGATATGAGCAAAGCTGAAAGCCATCGAAATAAAGCAATTCTAGAAACACTATATAGTTGTGGTTTGAGGGTAAGTGAATTAATCAATTTACGATTTTCTGATTTGTTTTTTGAAGAAGGTTTTATTCGTGTAATTGGAAAAGGAAATAAAGAGCGATTGGTTCCTGTCAGTGAAACTGTTGAACATGAAATTGCTATTTATAATGACTTCGTTCGAAGACATCAAGTCATTAAGCCAGGATTTGAGAATATCGTTTTTCTGAATCGAAGAGGCGAACAATTGACTAGAATCATGATTTTTACAATCATCAAAAATTTAGCGCTTTCAATTGGATTAAAAAAGCAAGTTTCACCTCATACTTTTAGACATTCTTTCGCTACACATATGATTGAAGGTGGAGCAAATCTTCGCGCAATTCAAGAGATGTTAGGACATGAATCAATAACAACAACGGAAATTTATACTCATTTAGATCAACGATTTTTAAAAGAAGCAATTATTTCATTTCACCCAAGAAATATTGACCAGAATTAAAATCTTGAAATTTCAATATAATATAAATGAAGTAATGAATTTTATTATGATTGATTTTGTATTTAAATAAGATTTAAAAATTTTAAACAATTATTCATAAACTAACAATATAATAAATTATAAATCGTTTAATGAGTAGTTAACAGGTAGAAAATTCTTTAATATTTCAATGGTTAATGTATCAAAAGTTTTAGCAAAAAAAAGGTGTTGACTTCCGAAATTTCGGAAACGTTCAAACACCTTTTTTTTTATTTTAAATTTTATTAATTTACAATTTTACCATATAAATCATAATGATCTGCACTTGTGATTTCAATTGTTGCAAAATCTCCAATTCTTAAATAACCTTCTGATTTCAATACTAAAACTTCATTATCAACTTCAGGTGAATCAAATTCTGTTCTACCTATGAAGTAATCTCCTTCTACTCTATCAAAAAGTACTTTAAATTGTTTACCAACTTTTAATTGATTCAATTCATAACTAATTCCAGCTTGAAGTTCCATGATTTTATCTGCGCGTTCTTTTTTAACATTTGCAGGAACATCATCTTCAAAATTATAGGCATGCGTATTATCCTCGTGAGAATATGAGAAAATTCCCAAACGATCAAACTTCATTTTTTCAACAAACTCATACATTTCTTGGAAATCCTCCTCTGTTTCGCCAGGATAACCAGCAATTAAGGTTGTTCTTAAAGCAATATTTGGAACTTTCGCGCGAATTTCATTTACTAATTCTTCCGTTTTTTCACGTGTAATTCCTCTTCTCATTGCTTGTAAAATTTTAGTCGAACCATGTTGCAATGGCATATCTAAATAATTACAAACATTTGATTTTGTACTCATCACATCTAATACATCCATTGGAAAACCAGCAGGAAAAGCATAATGTAAACGAATCCATTCAATTCCTTCTACTTCAGAAAGTTTATCAACTAATTCAGCTAAATTTCGCTTTTTATAAATATCTAATCCGTAGTAAGTTAAATCTTGAGCAATCAACATTAATTCTTTAACACCTTTTGCAGCAAGACTTTTAGCACTATTTACTAACTCATCAATAGGAGTTGAAACATGTTTTCCACGCATGATTGGAATTGCACAAAAAGAACAAGGACGATCACAACCTTCGGCTATTTTAAAATATGCATAATGAGAAGGTGTTGTCAATAAACGTTCACCTACTAATTCATGTTTATAATCTGCTTTTAACGTTTTTAATAAACGAGGTAAATCTCTTGTTCCGAAAAAAGCATCCACTTCTGGAATTTCTTTTTCCAATTCATCTTTATATCTTTCAGATAAACAACCTGTAACGTAAACTTTACTTACTAATCCATCTGCTTTAGCTTCAGCATAACGAATGATAGTGTCAATTGATTCTTGTTTTGCATTATCAATAAAACCACATGTATTAATAATTACAATTTCTGCATCATCTTCCATTGATTCATGCTCAACATCAAATTGATTTGCTTTTAATTGTGACATTAAAACCTCTGAATCAAAAATATTTTTAGAACATCCTAAAGTAACAACGTTAACTTTATTTTTTTTGAGTGTCTTTGTTTTCATGCTACAAAATTAATGATAATTCAATCATAAGACAATTGTTTAGTAAAGTTATAAATTCTAAAATTCACTTATTATTAATTATTGGAATCAATTTCAAATAAATGGTATTATATTTGAGTTATTCAGTCAAAAAATATAAATATGAAAACGTTATTTACACTTTTTGCATTTGCACTTATAATAAGTTGTAAATCAACAAAAAATGCAGCTACTGCAACAATACCTAAAGATCCTGAAATGGTAGCAATAATTGGAGAATTTCCATCAACAAGTGATCCTATAAAAATAGATTCAGTAGAAATCAAAGGGAATAAGATGTTAATCAGAGTATCATATAGTGGTGGCTGTGGAAATCATAATTTTAAATTAATCGGAAGTCAGCAAATTGCTAAATCAATGCCAGCTATTAGAGTAGTTAAATTATTTCACACAATAGATAATGATAATTGTAAAAAAATGATTACCCGTGTTTTGCATTTTGACATTTCTGAATTAGCATATAAAAAAGAAAACGGAAGCGAAATCTATTTAGCGCTTGATGGATATAAAGAAAAATTAAAATATACGTTTGAATAAGGTGATGAAAATAGGAATTTTACTTTCAGGTTGTGGTGTTTATGACGGTGCTGAAATACAAGAGTCAGTTCTAACAATGTTGGCATTAGATGAAATAGGTGCAAAATACATATGTATTTCAATAGATGCGCCTCAACATCATGTCATCAACCATTTAACTGGTGAAGAAATGCATGAAAGTAGAAATATGATGATTGAAGCTGCTCGAATTGCACGTGGAGAAATCGTTAATATTAAAGATGTTCAACCAGCAGACATAGATGGTTTAGTTATTCCTGGCGGATTTGGAAGTGCGAAAAATTTCACTAATTGGGCTTTTAATGGACCGGAAGGAAGCATTTTGCCTGAAGTTAAATTACTATTAGTTAATCTAGTCAATGTTGGAAAACCTATTGTAGGTTTATGTGTTAGCCCTGTTGTTATCGCAAAAGCTCTTCAAGGATCAAAGACACATCCTAGAATGACATTAGGAAATACTGAAAAACCATCTCCTTATAATATTGAAGAGATGACTCTTGGATTAGAAAAATCTGGTGTAATAACTAGCTACAAAGAATTAAAAGAAATTGAAATTGACAAAGAAAATAGAATTGTCTCTGCTCCATGCTATATGATGGAAGCTTCTATTTCTGATGTAAGAAAAAACATACGAACAGCTATTGAAGCAATGAGAGATATCATTGAATAAATAAAAATCTAACATACTTCTAGTAAGAGAATTAAGAGCTTTATTTTATTAAAGCTCTTTTTTTTGTAGCTACATTGATTTAGCTAAAATCTGATTTAAATTATATAAAATGAACTTGATTTTACCAAATTGTTAACAATTTCAACCCTTTAGTGAGTAAATTTCTTTAGAAATATGAAAAAAAATCGTACTTTTGCGCCCAGAATCAAAGCGAAAGCTCAAATAAAAAAAGTATGAACATTTTTGGAAAACAAGGTAAAAATGCTGATCTTAAGAAATCTATTGGTTTAGAGGGATTAGAAAATGAATTTTGGAATCTGACTCCTGCTGAATTAGTAGAAGATACTATTTTGAATGGACAAGGAATGCTTACAGACACTGGAGCAATTGCTATTGAAACAGGAGAATTTACAGGTCGTTCACCTAAAGATCGTTTTGTAGTATGCGATGAAAAAACTGAAAATTCAGTTTGGTGGGGAGATGTGAATATTAAATTTACTCCAGAAAAATTTGAAGCTCTTTACGGTAAAATGAAAGAGTATTTAAAAGGGAAGGACGTATATGTTCGTGATGCTTATGCATGTGCTGATGAAAATTTCCGTTTAAACATTCGTGTGATTACAGAAACACCATGGGCGAATCAATTCGCAAACAATATGTTTTTACGTCCTACTGAAGATGAATTAGAAAACTTTTTACCAGAATGGCATATTGTATGTGCTCCTGAATTTATGGCTGTAGCTGCTGAAGATGGGACACGTCAACACAATTTTGCAATATTGAACTTCACTAAAAAAATGATTATCATTGGTGGAACTGGATATACAGGCGAAATTAAAAAAGGAATTTTTTCAGTATTAAATTACATTTTACCTCACGAAAAAAATGTATTATCAATGCACTGTTCTGCAAACATTGGTGCAGATGGCGATACAGCTGTTTTCTTTGGTCTTTCAGGAACAGGTAAAACAACTTTATCTTCAGATCCAAACAGACGTTTAATTGGTGATGATGAACATGGTTGGTCTGATAATTCTGTTTTCAACTTTGAAGGTGGATGTTATGCTAAAACAATTGACTTATCAAGAGAAAAAGAACCGCAAATCTTTGACGCAATTAAATTTGGAGCTATTTTAGAAAACATCTCTTTTGTGGATGGAACTTCTACTCCTGATTACACTGACAACTCAATCACAGAAAATACTCGTGTATCATATCCGATTGATCACATTGATAATATTGCTGTTCCTTCAATTGGAACTTCTCCAAAAAACATTTTCTTTTTAACAGCTGATGCTTTTGGTGTATTGCCTCCGATCTCTAAATTAACAAAAGAGCAAGCTATGTACCACTTCATGTCAGGTTATACTGCAAAAGTGGCTGGTACTGAAGTAGGAATTACTGAACCTACAACAACATTCTCTGCATGTTTCGGAAAAGCGTTCTTACCATTACACCCAGCTAAATATGCTAAGTTATTAGGTGAGAAATTAGATGGAACAGATATTAATGTTTGGTTAATCAACACAGGTTGGTCTGGTGGATCTTACGGAGTTGGAAGTAGAATGAAATTATCTTACACTCGTTCTATGATTACAGCTGCATTAACTGGTAAATTGAAAGATGTTAAATTTGAAACATTACCAGTTTTTGAATTAGCTTTCCCAACAGAATGTCCTGAAGTTCCTTCAGAAATTTTAAACCCACGTTCAACTTGGGCTAATAAAGAAGCATACGATCAAACAGCTGCTAATTTAGCTGGTCAGTTCGTTAAAAACTTCGAGCAATATGCTGCTGAAACAAGTCAAGATATCTTAGCTGCAGCACCGAAAGTGTTAGCATAAGATTTCCCATAAACTAAAAAATCCCGATTGTTTATTCAATCGGGATTTTTTTTTGATAAAAATAACTATTCTATTATTGCTTTTTCAACCAACCATTGCGTTTAAAATAGATTATAAGAGAAATGGCAATTGCAAACATGACACCAACAACAGTATAATAACCATATTTATACTTTAATTCAGGCATGTTTTCAAAATTCATCCCGTATACACCTACAATAAACGTCAAAGGAATAAAGACAGATGAGAC
>CALPRR020000002.1 GCA_943326025.2 Candidatus Kuenenia stuttgartensis
GATCTTTCGTAATATTTAATCCAGTAGTTTCTAAATCAAATATAGCTAACGGACGTTTTAAAGTTAATTTCATTTTCTGAGTTTTGAAAAGTAAAGATAACCTTTCTTTTTATTAGATTGTTCTAATAAAGCTTAAAATTAAGATCGTTTAGATGAAATAAATTTATCATTTGACCTAAAATAAATGCTTACTTATTTTGAATTAAATCATGTTTTCCATTAACTTAAAGTGAAAAACAATAAAAAAAAATGACATTCAACCCCCAAATTCACCACAGAAAATCTATACGATTAAAAGGATATGATTATTCAAAAACCGGTCTTTATTTTATTACACTTTGTGTTGAGGATAAGCAACATTTATTTGGAGATGTAATTGATGGAAAAATGATTTTAAATCCATTAGGACAGATAGCAAACGATGAATGGCTAAACACTTCAAATATCAGAGATAATATCTCACTTCATGAATTTATCATCATGCCGAATCATTTTCACTGCATAATCGAAATAAATTTCAAAAAAGGCGAAAATGATCAATCGATAGGAGCCTTTAAATCTCCCTCACAAACAATCGGATCAATCATAAGGGGCTACAAAATAGCCACAACAAAGAAAATTAAAGATTTTCTAAAAGAAGAAAATATCCGTACGGGCGAATTGCAATTCGCCCCAATTTCTGAATCCATTTCGAGCGAATCAGAAATAGCTCTATATTAAACATCCATTTCGGGCTAATTGCAATTCGCCCCAACAAATTCCAAAATCTGGCAAAGAAATTATTACGAAAACATCATAAGAGACGAAAAAGCCTATCAAAACATTTCAAATTACATCAAAAACAATCCAGCGAAATGGCATGAAGATAAATTTTCTAAACAATTTCAATTATAGGACCTAGATTTCTCAATCAAATAAACAATTTCAAATTTAATCCATATAGATTATCTTATTTTTACTATTAACTTTGCTTCATATAAAGATGAATAACATGGCAGTAAAATATACTTTTTCAATAGACAATCCAACACAACAATACATTTTAATCAAAGCTACATTTGATGTCAAAAGCGAGACGACAGTTGTAGATTTACCAAGTTGGAGACCAGGTCGATATGAATTAGGGAATTTTGCTAAAAATGTCAAAGGATTTAAGATTTTTAATCAAGATAATAAACGTGTTGCTTTCCAGAAAATCTCAAAAGATGCTTGGGAAGTAGATACAAAAGATTGCACTTCAATCAGAGTTGAATATAATTACTACGCTGTAGATTTAAACGCAGGTTCAACCTATTTAAATGCTGATCAATTGTATGTGAATCCAGTAAATTGTTGTGTTTTTACGGATGATACAAAAGTAGAAGTTGCTGAAGTAGAGTTAATTATTCCAAAAGAATGGAAAGTTGCAACATCATTGAAAAAAGAAGGTTCAAAATTAGTTGCAGCTAACTTTGATGAATTGGCAGATTCACCTTTTATTTGTTCAGAAACATTACAATACAATCAATACGAAGTTGAAGGAGTCATTTTTCATTTATGGATGAATGGCGAAGTAAAACCAAATTGGCCTAAATTAATTAAGGATTTTAAAGCGTTTACGAAAATTCAAATCAAAAAATATTTAGAATTTCCAGTTCCTGAATATCATTTCTTGTTTCAAATTGTTCCTTATAAAGCTTATCACGGAGTTGAACATTGTAAGTCAACGGTGATTTTGTTAGGACCAAGTTATGATGTGTTTAATGATGGATATGTTAGTTTATTAGGAGTTTCTTCGCATGAATTATATCATACGTGGAACGTAAAAGCGATTAGACCAATTGAGATGTTTCCGTATGATTTCAAGAAAGAAAATTATTCTCAGCTTGGATTCATTTGTGAAGGTGTAACAACATATATGGGTGACCTAATGCTTTATAAATCGGGTGTTTTCGATTTAAATCATTATTTAGTCGAGATGAACGCTCAATTGCAAAAGCACTTCGATAATTTTGGAAGATTCAATTATTCGGTTGCCGAATCATCATTTGATACTTGGTTAGATGGATATGTTCCTGGCGTACCTGCTAGAAAAGTTTCTATCTATACTGAAGGATGTTTATTGGCTTTCGTAATGGATGTCATGTTGTTTCAAGCGACTGATAATCAATTCGGATTGGATATTTTAATGAAAAAATTCTATTTTGATTATTACTTAAAAGGAAAAGGTGTTTCAGAAGCGGATTTCAAAAATGAATTAGAAAATCAAGCGGGATATTCATTTGATGAGTTTTTTCAAGACTTTATTCATGGGAATAGACCTTTTGAATCGATAATCACAGAGGCACTAGATGCAATAGGAATGGAGTTGATTCATACACCTTCTACTAAATATTCTATGGGTAGATTGGGAATGAAAACAATACCAAATGGAGCAAACTTCACTATCAAACAACTTTATCCAGGAAGTCCAGCTGAATTAGGTGGTTTAATGTTAGAAGATGAGATTATTGCCGTAAACGGATATTCTTGCCAAGGTGAATTGGATAAATGGTTGAATTATTTCAATAATGACATCAAAGTTATCACAGTTCAAAGAGCAGGAAGAGTAGTAGAGGCAAAGCTTCCAGAGGTAGATCGTAACTTCTTTATGGACTACAAAATTGTTCCTTTGAAAAAATTAACAAAAGCACAACAAAATACATTTGATTCTTGGAGAAAATGATTTTGTTAAGTTTATAGTTTAGGATTGAAAGTTAAGATTTGTTTTAGTGAAAAGTCATTAGATCTTAAAGTCTTATTTCTATTGTCTATAGTCTAGCTTCTATCAAACTATTTCTTCCATTTCGACAAATCAGTTGTCAATGTTAACATATTATTGAATCCTGCTTTAGAGAAAATGGCGAATCCATAATCAATGGAGATACGTTTAAAGTACATTCCGATACCAAAAGAAAAACCAGCTGCTCCAGGACGGTTATCTAATTTCATTTCTTGACGTTTGTGATAGTCAAAAGCCCCTCTTACGTGAAGTGATTTACCAAGTAAAATCTCTGTTTGGAAAGTGAAATGTTGGAATAATTTACTTCCGAATCCTGGATATTTAACAGCAATCGTATCTCCAGTTAAAGCATCAATTGTTGGTTTTAAATTAGGATCAATATAGGCAATATTCCATGTGTTTAAATGATGAGCCAATATAGAAAAACGGAAAGGGGCATGCTCTAATTTATGCGAAATAGCCATTTGAAATTCAGCTGGTAAGGGAGCACGACTTTTTGCGATATAACTTTTGAATTGAACTCCTGCATTTTTAACTAACGCCGTCACTAATAAATTATGTTTTTCGTTGGTATAAGTTCCTGCTAAATCAATTGAGGCACCAAATGAATTATAAGATTCTAATTGAGAATATATTAAGTTGACATTTGCTCCAATTGATAATTCTGGATTTAGCTGTCGACCAAGTCCAGCTCCTAAAATATATTCTGAAGGTGTGAAATTACCTAATTTAGCTCCATTTACATCAGTCCTTTCCATTTTGCCATAGTCAATATAGCGTAAATGTCCAGCAAAAGTTCCGAGTGTTTTTAGATCTCGAGCGTAAGTAAACATTCCATAATTAATTCCCCCAGCTAATAAAGCTTGGTTAATACCCATGGATTTATTCATTTTAGTATTATAAAGCGAAGGATTACTGACGCCTAAATTGACATCTTTATCTTTTACTGAGATGAAATCGGTTCCTAGTGCATTAGCTCTTGCACTATATCCTAAATTCAATAAACTATAAGTCGTTGTACCTCCCGTTTGCGCATGTAGTTGAACAAATTGAAACAGAAAAAGAAACGAAATAATTTTTTTCATAATCATCTTAACGCAAAGAAAAGCAAAAAATTGAATGATAAAAGATTTTTATTTAAAATATATTGAAGGAATTACAATAGAACTAAAGTTGATGGAGCGAAGTCTAAATCACCGTTTCCCAATCTCAATCGCTTCCAAATCATGAATTCGATCTCCAGTTATTGAAAATCTTAAAATCGTTTTAACGGTATGAAAACCTTTGATACCACAAGCGCCAGGATTCATCCAAAGCATATTGAATTTTGGATCCATTTTAACTAATAAAATATGAGAATGCCCACAGATAAATAATTTTGGAGCACCTTTTAGTAATTCATCGTAAGCAGGTTTTGCATATTTGCCAGGTTTTCCTGCTATATGAGTTATTAGTACATCAACATCTTCACATTTAAAGCGATTGAATTCAGGAAATTCTCTTCGAACAACATAATCGTCAATATTCCCATAAACTCCTCGAGTTGGTTTAAATTTTCGCAGTTCATCAATAACATCAACTGAACCAACATCTCCAGCATGCCAAATTTCATCTACATCCTTAAAATATTCATATATCTTAGGATCTAAATAACCATGAGTATCTGAGAGTAAGCCTATTTTCATTTGTTAATTTTGTATTTTAAATTTTAGATTTTGAATTAATTTAAAATTCAAAATACAACATTTAAAATTTACATTTTCTTTATCTTTTCCCAAGTCACAAACATCTGTTCTTGCGTTGGTCTATTGGGTTCAACTTCCCTTAATGGTTCACATTCTTTTAACGTTGCTTGACATTCTGCTGGTAAAGACTGATACAAAGCCGTACCTTTCGTTTTCCATGAGATCATTTCGTCAGAAACTTCTTTGATGATTTTAGCTGGATTTCCAACAACTAAGCTTCGTTTTGGAATATTCATTTTGGCAGGAACAAATGAAAGTGCGCCAATGATGCATTCATCTTCAATAATCACATCATCCATTACAACTGAATTCATCCCAATCAAACAATTTTCACCAATCGTACCTCCGTGAATAATTGCCCCATGTCCAATATGAGCTCCTTTTTTTAAGAGGGTAATTGTCCCTGGAAACATATGAACGGTACAATTTTCTTGAACATTACAACCGTCCTCTATGATGATTTGCCCCCAATCTCCACGAATACAAGCGTTTGGACCAATGTAAACATTTTCTCCTATAATCACATTTCCAGTTACGTTTGCTTGTGGATGAACAAAACTTGAAGCTTTTATTACTGGTTTAAATCCGTTGAATTCGTAAATTGCCATAATTGAAAGATGTTTTTTCAAAAATAAGTAAAATTATCTTGGCTAGATTATTGAAGTCAAAAACAATAAAAGTTTGAATACAATGTTTTATTATCTCATCAAATTTTGAACAGCAAGTTAAAAATTAATAAATTCGTCAAATGAAAAAATATTGCTTGTATTTATTTTTCTTCAGTCTTTCATTTTCGACGTTTAGTCAAAAAGTCATTCCTTTTGTAGATTTTAATTTTTATTTCCAAAATTTTCAAAATGGTGCGTTTTCAATAATTGATTTTCAGAGAATTAGAGATATGAAAGCGGGAGATGACTGCGTTGCTTACTATGACAATAAAAGTAATTTAGTTGTTTACAACGGAACCGAAAAAAAGAACTTAGCTAATTTAAATGTTGATTTTCAAGTTTCAGATCATTTAGTTGCTTGGAGGATTGGGAATACTATAAATATGTGGGACGATGGAAAGTTGAGAACATTAAGCTTTAATGGAATTGAATATTCAGTAAAAGATAGCATCATCGTTTATTCTGATTCAAGATACAATTCTGTGAATGCTTATTGGAAAGGTGAGGTTTATCCTTTGTATACTTTAGTCGATGATATTTATATGCCAACATTTATAGGTGAGAATATTGTAGCTTTTAAGGACAATGGGAATTTTTATAAAATATTCTGGAATGGTCAAATATATGAAATTGGCGTTTGGAATGATGATATTGCTTTTAATGGAGGAACGGATGTTCTAGCATATAATGATCCAACAACTCGTTCATTTACCGTTTTTGATAAAGGTGAATTTATAGAAGTAGAATCCTATTTCATGAATAAATACAAAGCGGGAAGAGGTATTGTAGTTTATGAAGATTTGAACGGAAATTTAAATTTGTATAAAAAGTCTTCGAAAAAGCAAATTAGTAATTTTTCAGCTTCGATGTGGGAGGTTAAAGATGAAGTTGTAATTTGGTTAGAAAACAATTTTTTAAAAACAATATACTTAGGAGACGTTAAAACGATTTGCAATTTTATGCCAAAAGATTATCTCATTAAAAATGATGTGATTGCCTATAGAAATATAATGGGAGGTGTAAGTTCTTTTATAAATGGTGAAAACTCCGAACTTTCGAATCAAATGAATGCAGAATACGAAATTTACGGATCATCTGTTTTGGTGAAACTATTTAATAGTTCATTTGTTGTTTTTCAAAATGGAATGAAATATTACAAGTAAAATTAACCTTTCAATATTTTCTGAGTTAAGGAAATAAAATATCAAATTTCAATCGTTTTCATAGAATTAAATGAAATTGTCTATGTATCTTTGTAGCCAATTTTTTAGCATAATCAATTCCTTTAGAAAGGAAGAATTTAAATACTTTAGAAATGAATAATTGGTTTACAGTAAAAGTAAAATATACAAAACAACTTGAAAATGGAACTTTTAAAAGAGTTTCAGAACCATATTTACTTGCAGCAATGACATTTACAGATGCTGAAGCTCGTATTTATGAAGAATTAGGTCAAATCATCAGAGGTGAATTCAATGTTGTTGGTATCGCAAGAACTGAATTACATGATATTTTCCATTACGAAGACAGTGATGTTTGGTATAAAACAAAAATCACATTCGAAGGTGAAGCTGAAGAAGGTGGAAAAGCTAAAAAAGTAGCTCAAAACTTCTTGATTTCTGCTCATTCAGTAAAAGATGCTTACGATCGTATGAAAGAAAGTCTTCAAGGTATGTTAGTAGACTTTCAAATTCCATCAATTATTGTTTCTCCAATTGTAGAAGTTTTCCCTTACAGAGAAGAATTAGATAGAGAAATCAGTAGAACACCAATTCAAGAAGAAGCAAAAGAAGAATTCATCGAAACTCCAACAGGAAAAAGAGTTTTTACAGCTCCAGGGTCTGATTTAGATGATGATTTCGAAGATGAAGATTCTGATTTAGACGACGATTTCAGCGAAGAAGAATAGTCTTAATAATTTTAAATTTTGAATTTTGGATTTTGAATTACGCAACAATCCAAAATTCATAATCCATAATCCATAATTTATTAAGTTGGAAGATTTTCTATTAAAAATGCAAAATGATCACCGTGATTTTGATCATGGTAAGCTAGAAGGTTTCTTTGGTGAAACGCCTTTTGATCTTTTTCATAAATGGTATCGTGAAGCATTTGAAACTGGACAATTAGAGCCAAATGCTTTTGTATTGTCAACTGTTGATGCTCAAAATCGACCAAGTTCTCGTATTTTATATTTAAAAGCGATGGCAGATGAGAATTATGTGTTTTTCACAAATTACAACAGTCATAAAGGAACCGATATTGCTCAAAATCCAAATGCGTCAATGTTATTTTTCTGGCCTGGAAAAGAACGTCAAATTCGAATTGAAGGAACCGTTGAAAAAATAGCAGAAGAAGAAAGTGATGCATATTTTGAAAGTCGTCCAAGAGGTAGTCAAATTGGCGCTTGGGCTTCTGATCAAAGTGATTTATTGGTTGAACGAGATGATTTAGAAAATCGAGTTGTTGAGTTTGCTGATAAATTTAAAGAATATGTGCCTAGACCACCTCATTGGGGTGGATATATGTTAAAACCAAGATTAATAGAGTTTTGGCAAGGCCGACCATCTCGCTTACACGATCGAATTGTTTTTGAATTAGAAAATAATTCGTGGAAAGTTTATAGAAAAAATCCATAGATGTACGAAATAAAACCGGAAGTTTTTCAATTATCAAACGGAATAAGAGTTGTTTACTTACATGCTTCTTCCCAAGTCGCTCATTTAGGTGTAACGATTCTTGCAGGTTCTCGATTTGAAGGAGAAAATGAAGAAGGTTTAGCCCATTTTTTGGAACATTGTATTTTCAAAGGAACCAAAAAACGTAAAGCATTTCATATTCTATCTCGTTTAGATTCTGTTGGAGGCGAATTAAATGCATTCACAGGTAAAGAAGAGATTTGTATTTATGCTTCATTTACTAAGAATCACGTTAAAAGAGCTTCTGAGTTATTAGCAGATATTGCTTTGAATTCATCATTTCCTTTAAAAGAAATTCAAAAGGAAAAAGAAATTGTTTTAGATGAAATCAATTCTTATTTAGATAGTCCGAGCGATAAGATTTTCGATGATTTTGAAGCTTATTTATTCAAAGGACATACACTTGGAAACAATATTTTAGGGACGAAAGAAAGTGTTAATAGCTTTACCCATGAAAATTTGTTAGACTATGTTGGTCGCTTTTTTACGGCAAATAATATTGTGATTTCATTTGTAGGAGATATACCTGTGAAACAAGTGAAAGCAATGTTGGAAGAAGATTTTAAAGCGTGTAAACAACAATCTTATTCAGTTCCAACGAATGATTATACAGGGCAAACACCATTTAAAATTCGTTCGAAAGAAGCTAATTTTCAAGTTCATTCTGTCATCGGTGGATTAGCGCCAAGTTACAATCAAGAAATGAGACGTGGAATGACCTTGTTGACCAATATTTTAGGTGGACCAGCATTGAATTCTCGATTGAACCTTTCAATTCGTGAAAAATACGGTTATTCCTATACGATTGAAGCGAATTATACACCTTATGTAGAAACAGGATATTGGTCGGTTTACTTTGGTACAGATCCAAAATATTTGAACAAATCGATTGATTTAGTTTACAAAGAATTGAAGATTTTAAGAGAAAAGAAATTAGGAACACTTCAATTAAGCGCTGCTAAAGAACAATTAAAAGGACACATGGCTTTAGGATTAGATAATAATTCAGGGTTAATGCTTGGGTTAGGAAAAAGTCTATTATTGTTTAATCAAATTGATACAATTGAAGAAATTTATTCATCAATCGATAAATTAACTGCTTCAGAATTATTAGAAGTAGCCAATCAATATTTCGCAGAAGAAAACATCTCAGAATTAATCTTCGAAATCGAATAAGTTTTTAAATTTTTGATTTTAAATGTTTAATTTTAAATTCAAAATAATTAATCCAAAATACAAAATCAAGCTATGCCTTTATTCGTTCAGCTCAGATATGGTTTCGGTTTTCATTCTTATCATACTGTTGGTTCAGTCAAAGAAGAGGAATTACCTTTAATTTTTCAAATTGCATTTTTTATTCCATTCGTAATAATTGCTTGGTTTGTTTATCGAGCTTATAAAAAATACTATCGTAAATGTTTGAATAATGGAGTTTTTATTAAAGACTTAAAAGCTTCTCAAGATACTATAATTGAAGCTTATATCTGTTTAGCAGTTGTAATGATTCAAAGAGAACGAATTGCTTCAAAAGAGAAAATGCATTTCATTCAAAAGCATATTACAAAATATTTCCCAGGTAATTCATTCGATGTTTACAATAAAATTAAGATGTATTACAAAGAAAATATTGTTATTTCATCTGTAACAGATTGGTTAAATTTAAATTCGAAAGACGATTTCAAAAAAAGTAATTTACTTTATTTCTTAGCAGGAATTGCTGCAGTTGATGGAGAAATCAAAGCAAATGAATTAGATTTTCTAAAAGAGTTAACGCGTTTGTTCAATCTTTCAGAAAGTGAATTACAAAGCGTATTACATTCTTACAGTTATTACGAGCAGAAGAAACAACAGGAAGCTCAAGAAAACTATCAAAAACAACAGCAACAACAAAGTTCTTCTCGTCCGACTTATAATTATTCAGCTTCCATGTTGGAGAGCTCATTGAAAATTTTAGGCTTGAGCAATGGTGCAACAATAGATGAGGTAAAATCGGCTTATCGTAAACTAGCAAAACTGAATCACCCAGATCGATTTATGAATGAAGATCAGGCACATCAAAAAATAGCTCACGAACGTTTTTTGAAGATTCAAGAAGCATATGAATATGTTCTGAAAAGAATGAATTGATGGAATTTTTCTACCTTTGAAAGGTTCAATAAATCGAAATGCAAAAAAAGAAAATTGTTATCCTTGGTATTGGCGGAGTAGGTGGCTACATTGGTGGTTTTCTTGCTGATAAATATGCAAATTCAAATGAATATGAAGTTGTTTTTATAGCAAGAGGAGAGCATGCACAAAAAATCAAAGAAAATGGTTTGTCTGTGAAAATGGATGACCAAACATTGACCGTGAAACCAGATGTTGTAACGAATGACTTTAGTCAAATTGGTAAAATTGACATTTTGATTTGTGCAACAAAATCTTATGATTTATTATATTCTATTCAACAATTTAAAGATTCAATTTCGAATGAAACAATCATTTTACCATTATTGAATGGAGTTGATTCTTTTCAAAAGCTAAAAACGTTATTTCCTCAATCTAAGGTGTTGAACGGGTGTGTTTTTATAGTTTCTAAAATTGCAGAACCTGGAGTAATTGAAATCACAGGGTCAAATCACTATGTCTGTATCGGTTCAAATGATTTACCAATTGAAACTGTAAAGTCTGTTTATGATTTATTTGAGAAAGCCAATTTGAATGTTAGACTTTCTGAAGACATCGATAAAGCCGTTTGGGAAAAATATATTTTCATTTCAAGTTTAGCTACTTTAACGACTCTGAAAGATAAAACGATAGGTCAGATTTTAGAAAACGAGGAATTAAAGGAGACTCTAATTCAAATGATGAGCGAAGTCAAGTCCTTAGCAGACGCTCAATACATTCATATCAACGATTCGTTTATTGAGAAAAACATCTCTGCTATGGAAAAAATGCCTTATGAAACAACTTCCTCAATGCACAGGGACAAAAGAGCTGGTAAGCAAATCGAAATTCAGTCCTTATCCAATTACGTAGTTCAATTAGGAAAACAACTCAACATAGAAACAAAAACATTCGAACAAACTTTAAATAGTTAAAAGTTAAAAGTTAAAAGTTAAAAGTTAAAAGTTAAAAGTTAAAAGTTAAAAGTTAAAATCGCTATTAACGATCATTTATCAACTTTCAACTAAATAAGTCAACTGTAAATTAAAAAATATGCTAGAAAATTCAATACTCCAAAAAATAGATTACACACTTTTAGATCATTCAGCAACTGAAAAAGCAATCGTTGATTTATGTTCAAATGCAAAGAAGCTAAATGTTAAATCGGTATGTGTGATGCCAGAACATGTAGCTATTGCAAAGAGAGAATTAGCGAATTCAGAAGTATTAGTTTGTACCGTTATTTCTTTTCCTGAAGGAACAAATTCACTTGCTAAAAAAGAACAAGAAACACACGTTGCAATTCGAGATGGGGCTGATGAAATTGACTTGGTAATGGATTATGCAAGAATCGAGAATCAACCATTTTTGAAGAAAGAGTTAAAAGCAATTGAAACGATAGCTCATGCAAGTCAAAATAAGCTAAAAGAACCGGTTTTAATGAAGGTTATCGTTGAAAGTGGAAGATTAAGTATTGAAGAAACGAAGATAGCTACAAAGCTTTGTATTGAAGCCGGAGTTGATTACATCAAAACATCAACAGGTAAAGTTGAAGTAGGGGCAGAGTTGTCAAAAGTGCAATCAATGAAATCTG
The DNA here is from genome assembly GCA_943326025.2 of Candidatus Kuenenia stuttgartensis. GTDB lineage: Bacteria > Bacteroidota > Bacteroidia > Flavobacteriales_D > Crocinitomicaceae > CAIUKX01. The sequence goes on from CALPRR020000002.1 coordinate 11,613, forward strand.
AAATCCTTTCAGCTAAATCAAACTTGAAGATCAAAGCTTCAGGTGGTATTAGAACAATCGAAAACATAAATGAATTTAACGAGCTAGTAGATCGTTTCGGAATCGGTTTTCAATCAGTAGATCAAATGGCTGAAGGGAAAGATAATTCGAAAGGAGGGTATTAAAACTTCCTCCCTTGAGAGCTTGTCCCGATTTTTTCGGGAGAGGATAGAGGAGGGTGACTGTCGTGAGTTTAATACTGTTCAAATTCACTTCGCAATGAAGATTATCATTGTCACCTCCATTAGTCTCCTTGCACTAACGTTTAGTCTTCGCAAATATATTTGCTCTCCTCAAGGAGTTAAAGATTATACTTCCCCATTTGAAGGGGGTAGAGGGTGATGATTACCGAGAACTTAATTCTGTATCTTATCTTTTATTTAAATAATTTCAATTCTTTCAACATCTTTCTTAAACGAAAACCTCTTAAAACGGTGTATAAAGAGATTATTATTAAAAAGAGAGCTTTTTTGTTTCCTGCAATTCTATCTGATAATAAATCAGTAAATGCAATGAAGCCGATTAAAGAAAGGCAGCATAAAATAATGATGATTGATAATGCTATATTAACGATATTGTTGTTCATCTTTTTTATATTAACTAAAAAATCCCCGAATATTTCTAAACGGGGACTTTGAATTTATGTATACTTTTATTGTAAAGTAAAGTTAACTGGTAATGTAAAGTATGAATTTACCGCTTTACCACCGTTTTTACCTGGTTTCCATCTAGGCATAGATCTTACTACTCTCGTAGCTTCTTTATCACATTCAGGGCAATCAGGAACCCCTCTTTGAATAGAAACTTGACTAATAGAACCATCTTGCGAAACAACGAATTTCAAGTAACACTTACCACTGATTTCATTTTCTATTGCAACTTGTGGATATTTAATGTTCTCAGCTAAATACTTTAACATGTTAGCGTAACCTCCAGGAAACTCTGCAGTTTCTTCAACGAATGTTTCAATAACTGGAGCTTTTTCTTCGACTACAGCAGGACCTTTAGGCCCCTCTTCTACGAATTCAAAGTTATCGTTACCTTCTACATCATCGTTACCAGTTTTAACATCACCTAAGTTATCTTGAATCGGAGGAGTAGTTTCTACTTCTTCATCAACAACAACTGGAGGGATGAATGCAATTGTTTTCTCTGCTGGTGGAATTTCTTCTTCTGGAGGTGGTGGAGGAGTTTCTTCCTCTTTCGTCTCAGGAGCAATTGTAAATTGCGTTAAATCCATCGGCTCTTCTTTCACTTCTGGTTCAGGCATTTGTTTAATAAACATATATGTACCATAAGTAATTCCAATTGCACCAATAAAACAAACCAAAATGATAATCATTCTTTTATCATAATTTTTACGAATTTGGTATGCGCCATATTCTTTGTTACGATTTTCGAAAACGATTTCATTTCTGTAAGACGAAGTAACATTTTGCCAGTGTCTAGAAGCTAAAAACTCGTAAAGAGATAAAGCAGCAACAATTGCGATTATAGCATATATTATTCCCATTTTATTTGTCTTTAGCGTTTATTAAATCTTCTTCACTTTTCAATAAATCTACTGGAGCCATAACACCAATGTCATTAATTTTAAGTTCATCAATTAAGTCAATGAAATTTCGACAAGTTGCTTTATCATTTGTTTTAATTAAAACTTTCAAGGCATCTTTGTTTCCTTTTGCTTTACTTAATTCTTCTTTCATTTGGTCATCTGTAATTTTCCCAGCTTTAAGATCACCTAATAAAGGCACTTTTCTGTTCAATACATATGAATTTTTTTCAATCAATAACTTTCTTACACCATCAGCACTAAAATCAGTTTCTTTTAATGTTGTAGCAGGCATACCATCTGTTGGTTCTTTTTTAAAAGCGCCCTCATAATAGTATATTTTATCTTTCGATAATAAGAAAGTTATGGCATTGTTAACTTTAGCTTTATCTGGATCAATAACATCATCTGGCTTTGGTTTTGCCGGATAAGTCAAAGACATAACCTTAGGATCACTAAAAGTAGAAGTCAAAACGAAGAAAGTTAACAAAAGAAAAGCTAAATCCACCAAAGGTGTCATATCCACATGCGTGGAGCTTTTCTTTGCTCTTTTCTTGCCTTTTTTATCGTGGCCACCGCCACCACTATCATCTATTTGAGCCATGTTTCTTTATATTATTTTTCACCTTTCATTTGAAGTGAAGTAACAAAGTTTAAGTTTGTTAATTCTAAATCTCTAAAAGTTTCGATAACATCCTTCGCTTGTAAATACAACGCTTCGTTATCTGCTTTTAGTATGAATTTTGGTTTATAATCACTTACTTGAATCTCCGGATTTTTTTCAAAATCTTTGTCATACATGTCTTTACCTACAGTTAAACCTCTTTTGTTACTGAAATCAATCCAGCTTTTCAATTGGTTGTTTGTAGAATCTGTTGGAATTCCAATTCCGATGTATTTATTTCGATCAGATTCTTTAGCATCTAAGTAACCAGGTAAGTTTTTAATTTCACACCCTATACTTGGAATTTTTAAATATGATTCCATTTGTTGATTCGTTAATTGAAACTTGTATTGTTTTTGCATATCTGCCAATACAGCTGTTTTTAACTCAACACTATTCATCGAAAAGAATTTTCTTCCGTTTTTGTCAACAGTTACCACTATATAGTTTTTTGGAAATTCTTTATCCTCAACAGAGTAAGGAGTATCAATTTCCACAATATCAGCAACTCTAGTTTTTGCAGACAACATAAAGAAAGTAACCAACAAGAAAGCTAAATCCACCATTGGTGTCATGTCAATCGACGGAGAGCTTTTTGGTATTTTTATCTTAGGCATTTTTTACTTTTTAAAATTATTAATTATTGCCCGATCTTTCTTATTTTGTAGAAGCTGAAAAGTCTTGAACGATTGTAAAACTTGCTTCATCCATGCTGTATGTCATTTGGTCAATTTTAGTTGAGAAAATGTTATACATAATGATTGCTACTGCAGAACCAGAAATACCTAAGAAAGTATTAATTAAGGCTTCAGAGATACCAACTGCTAATTGAGCTGGATCTGGTTGACCAGCACTCATAGCCGAGAACGATTTGATCATCCCTAATACTGTACCAATCAAACCAATTAATGTTGCAATTGAAGCACAAGTAGAAATTACTACTAAGTTTTTAGACAACATCGGTAATTCTAATGAAGTTGCTTCTTCTAATTCTTTTTTGATTGATTCAACTTTTTGCTCTTTATTCATAGAAGAATCATTTTGAATGTGGTCATATTTTTCTAAACCAGCTTTCACAACATTTCCTAATGAACCTTTTTGTTTGTCACACTCAGCAATTGCAGCAGATAAATCTTTATTGTCTAATAAGTTTTTAATTTTTAATACAAACGAATTTATGTTTCCTTTACCTTTACCTTTTGCTAAAGTGATAAATCTTTCAATTGAGAAAACAATAATAATAATGTTTACTGCTAATAAGATAGGAACAATGAATCCACCTTTGTAAATTGTACCCATAAGATTACCATTAAGTGGGTGGCTTTCAGGGTCGTTTCCATCAAAATTAGCTGGATCACCAAATATGAATTTGTAAATTAATACACCAACTATTAATGCGATAACAATTGTCAAGAAGGCAACTAATGACGAAAAACCTCCTGCAGTTTTTTTGTTTGTACTCATAACGCTTTTTAAATTTTTTAAGTTTATGCGACAAACATAGTAAAAAGGTTTTAAACCACGCAATGTTGACAAAAGAATTTAATTAACAATTGAGTAAAGTGTGCTTTATTTTAATTCTATGGTCTTAATTACGAGGTGTTCAAGAAAGCTTGACTGATTTGTTAACATTGAGTTAACGTATTAATAGTGATTTAATAACTTATATTTTGTTTGAGTGATAAGCTTCTTATTTAAGATTTTACAAATTGTTGTCTTTTGCAAAACGTGATGTTTTTTTTGGGTTCCAAGGATCTTTATAAGAAGTTTTAAAGAATAGCTCTTGAAAATGAGCAACCAATCGGACACTTCTTAAATAATATCCAAAATAAAATACCATTGCAGGAATATACATTAGGAAATAAGAAATGGGTGCGTTTTTTCGTGTTCTAAATAATGAAAAGACAATAAATTTAAAATAGTTAGCTATAGTATATAAAATTATATTTGTTACAAATATGAATTCAATTTGTGAAGCATTATTAAACCATATATCTATGACATAAAAAACCCATTTTATATTTAATACAAAACCATACATAATGTTTTCAAACAATGAAATAAAATTTGAAAAATTAAATGATTTGTTGGGGTAGAAAATATTTTTATGTTTTCGCATTCTAAAACGCACCAATGATTTATCCCAACGTAATCTTTGTTTGGTCAATTTTTTAATGGTATTTGGTGCATTTGTTAAACACATTGCTTCAGGAGCAAATTCTATCTTATAACCTAGTTTTCGAATTTTTACTGTGATGTCTCCATCTAATCCTGGACCAATATCCCAACCTTTTAAACTATCTAAAGCTTCTTTCTTAAAAGCTCCGAAAGCTCCTGATATTACTCTGTAGATTCCTAAATTACTAGATACAATTCTACTGATTGAAATTGTATCATAATATTCTATAGCTTGTAATGTTGTTACGAGTGTTTCTTTATAGTTTCTTACTGCTACATTCCCTCCAACTGCTCCAATTTTGTCATCGAGATAGAAAGGAATAATTATTTTCTCAATAGCATCATTATCGAAACTACAATCGGCATCTAAATGAATTACAAATTTACCTTTAGCGAAACGAAGGGCCAAGTTGGCTGCAGATGCCTTACCACCTCTAATTTCATTTCTAATAAAATGTTTTATTAAACCTATTTTTACTAATTTCCTTCCAATAGTTGGTGTTTCATCATCTGAACCATCATCAACAACTATAATCTCAAAATTTGTATATGTTTGCTCTTTTAATGAATTAATTAGTTTAAAAAGATTTTCTCCTTCATTTTTTCCAGGAACAATTATTGATAGAAATGGATTGTCAAATTTGAATAATCGCTCAGCTTCAATAGTATGTTTGGTCTTTAGTTTAGTTGTGATTTTGTATATCAATAGAACAACAAATTCCAAAATGATATATCGAATCATTTCAAAGAATATAAAGAACCAAAACAATCGAACGAAATGTTCGGTTGTCAATGATTTAATAAATGCAATAAATTCTTCTATAAATTCAAACATTATTCATAGTTCTGAATTAATCTATCTAGTTGTTTTTTATAATGTTCATGTGTATTTAAAACAAGAAAGTCGAATTCAAATTTTGCATCAAAGCCAGGTACATTGTCTGTAAGTAAAAAGTTTAATAAATTTGAAAGTTCATAAACTGTTTTTAAAGCAGTTTCTTCTTTTTCTTCATTAATAGAGAAAACAAATGTTGATAAACTTCTAAATGATATTATATCAAATGGTTTTATCGAATTTCTAACAGTTAAAATGATGTCTTTTATAAGTTCACGTTGATGTGATCTCCCAACTTTAGTGATTAATTCATTCGTGTTTTTTAAATTAAGTAAAGCTACAAAACTTTGATGTTTCGAATATTTCATTCGTTCAATTTCAAATTTTGTCATCTTATTAAACAGTTCAAATTTAACTGTTCCAATAATTTCTTCAATTTCTTTTTGCATTGCTACATAACCATATAAAATAGCACTTTCACCTTTATTTGTGATCGTATATTTTTTGATTTCTTTTTCGATTAAGTACTCAATTTCATTATCGTATTCGCAATTCATACATTTTGCTTTTACTTCAAAATCTTGAAATTTATTACTGCACGAATTACAAGTATGTAAAGCGGATGGTTTATCATAGTCAACACCAATATGTCTTAAATTTTTGTTACATTTCGGACAAAATAAAGTGTCATCAATTTCATTTTTATAATCGCTTATTGGGCCTACATAACCACATCTAAAATGGTGAACGATGTCTTCAGTGTCAGAATTAGATGAAGAACATTTTGGACATACTGAACGATAATATAATGCTCCATTATTGCATTTAGAACAATAGTGTGTTTTATCATAAAATGAACTTGAAATTAATCCTTCTGATTCAGCAAGCTCAAGAATGTCAAAAACTTTATTCTCTTCTGAATAACCAAAACTAGAAGATAGTCCTGGATAACAGAAGTTAATAGCTGATAGCATGTATGGTATTGGATTAATTTGCTTTCTACCTCTAGTGAAATTAAATGAAAGCATTTTCATAATTAATTCACTTTCATATGAGATGGAATTATTAATATACACCTTAGTGTTTGCTGTTAAAATTTCTTCAATACTAGGTATCAATGCATCAAGTTGACTTAAATTATAAATAGATCCATCTGAAATCGTATTCAAATAATTGTTAGTATCGTTAGAAGGTTTTAGAAAAAAGATAGGTTTTAAATACATTGCAGGATCTTTGAATCCCCTTAATTTTCGAATAGTAAATGAAGCAAATTCTGGATGAGAAGCATAAATTAAAATTATCTCATATTCAGTTAATTGCTCAATTGTTTTTGTTGAGTTTGGATATAATATATAGAATGAATGTCCTTTGTATTGAAATTCACCTTCGTTATTTAGTAGATTTTCGTTTTGACTACTCATTAGTATTTAGATTTAAAAACAGTAACACTAAGCTTATTAAATTTTTCCCATAATATCAAATCTTTAGGGCTGAATGGAACAATATCGACATTGATAACTCTTGTAGTTGGTTCGAATTTTTTCTGAAATTCTTCCGGTAATCTATTAGTTTCATGAAGAATCATGTTTACAATACCTTTTGAATAAGTTCCATCTGGAAACTCAATGTCTACAATGTCACTTTTTTGAATTTGATTGTAATCTTCTTGTTTAAAGAAAGCCTTTATAATAACTCCTTTAGGTTGATATAAATGCATAATTACTTCAGACCGAATAGCAACCTCGAAGTCCTCTTTGAATATTTTTGAAACATATCCATCAATAGGAGAGGTGAAGGCTTTGTATTCTACATAATTTTCAAAAGTATTTCCGTCTTTTTTTAAAGAAGATTTTTGAGCAGATAGAGGTAATTGTTTTATTTGATTTAATTTAATTTTAAGAATTTTAATTTCATTCTTTGTTAATAGAATTTCTTGTTCTAAATCTTTGATAGAGTTGATTAAACGATAATACTCGACTTTAGGTAACGCATCTACCATTACTTCGTTTTTCGTTTTTTCTTCATCTTTCTTTAGGCGTAAGTATTTACTCGATTTAAATTCTAATTCATTTTCTTTCAATTGTATTTGTTGATTGATTTCAATGAATTCTTTTTGTTTCCAATTGTGATTTGTGTTGGATTGCTCAACCGAAATGGAGCTGTTGCCAGAATTAAAATCTTCATTATCTTCTTTGTAAATGAACAAAGTGTCTCCAATCTTTACTTCTGAGCCTTCCTTAACTTTAATTGAAATTATTCGTGAATCATCAATTGTTTGAATGTCAAGACTGTTGAAAACAACTTGGCCATCGGCTTTTACATAATAAAATTTGTTAAACAAATAGCTAGAAATGATAATAATTAATCCTATTAAAAGCATGAAATAGATAACTCTATCCCAATTAATTTTTCTAGTTTTTTTTATTTTTGATCGTTCTGTTTGGTTTTTAAAAACAGAATCGGTTTGGTTAAAATCTAAATTTTTCATTTTTTATTTACTGTCCAATAAGATTAATCTTCCTAAATCGTGAATTGCAATTTTTTTGTAGTCGTATTTGTTTTGAAATGAAGAAATAAATAGATCCATTTGATCTCGGTTTTCAAAATCTTCAGTTCTAAATGCAATGACAATTTTTTCTTTGTCTTTTTCAAAATTTAAAAGTTTTTTACTGATATAATCTTCTTTTACGTTTTCATAGGCCATAAAATAGATTAGATCAACACTTTTAAATAATTCATTAACTACTTCTTCAGGATAAGTAAGTGGAATCGATATAGCCAATTTAATATTTTTCTCTTTTGCGAATAAAGAAGCTTGTTCAACAAGTTGTTTGAATTTTGCTAAGTATTCTGATTTTTTGTCTTTCCAGTCGGGGAAAGTGTGTGGTTCAATATCTAAATGAATTCCATTGATGCTTTTAATATCAACCTTGCGTAATTTAGTGTTTAGGAATTGTTGAAAGTCTTTTTCGCTAAAAGCCTTGTTATTTCCTATCATTATTTCAACTCCGATGTTGTTTTCAGATAAAATACGACAAAACTGATTTTGATTATCAATTGAATCCTCTTGAATTGATAGAACAACATTGTTCAATTGATTTGTTTTAATGTATTGAAAAAGTATATCTGATGAATAAGCTTTAAATGTCTTGGACCAGATATAAATTGACTTTTTGTTTAGTGAGTCTTTAGGATTTAAACTTGAAAAATCAAAGGGCTTTAAAAGCTTTTCCATAGGAATTAAATCGTTTTTTTTATGGATTTTAAGCAATTTTAAATACAAGTTTTGATTCAGTTCAATAAGCTCTAGGTCAATCCGATATAAATCATCAATCAATTTGCAGGCTTTTATTGGGCTAAAGTTAGCACGATTTAATTCTCGCTTGATATTTTCAATTGAAATAGCATCTTCTATTATTTTTCTTTTGTAGTATATACTTGTTAATTGATAAAGGTTATATCTGTATTCATAGAGATCATTTGCTAATTCTTCGAAATAGAATTGATGTTGATTTTCAATAGATTGAATTTTTTGTTTAGATTCTAGCTCGTGAAGTGTTTTAATTTTAGAACGATTGAAGTCAAGTGGGATTGATAAATTTGCACCTATTGAAAAGAACGCTCTATAGGAAGCAGACGATCCATTAATAAGGTTGTAATAATTATACCTAGTAAAGGGAGAGAAATTAACTGTACTTAACCAATTATCAGAAAGTTTGTTTATTTGATTAAAATAATACTCAAGTGAATCTTTTTGAAGTGAATTTTGATATTTCATCAATTCTTGTTCATTGATATCAAAAATTGGAAAGTTTAAATTTGTTTTGGATGAATTTGTATTTTGAATAGCATTATATGGTTGGTAAATTTGTAATAAAGATTTGTTTTCAGCTAATCTTTGTTGGACTTCAAGCCATTCATCTTGTTTTATGGTATTTGATATATATAATCTAGAGAGTGAACCGTTAAATGTAGAAAGCATTTTTTGACGACTATTAAGAAGAAGAATTTTCTTTTCGTTAAATAGCTTTATAATATTATTGTAACTTTCCAAATAAGTGTTTTTATCTAAAAAGTTATTACTTAATTGATTGTTGATTTTTTGTTCAATTAATATCTTTTTGGCTTCTCTTTTGTTTTGGAAGAGCCCATTTTTCAGTAAATTCCATTCAATGCCAGATTGAATTCTTGATTTGAAAGGTAGGTTATCGTCTAAATTAACAATGTCTATTTGCTGATTGTTGACAATACTAGAATTAAAATCCAGGCCAATATCTCTTTTGTAAATTGAAGATTTTAGATTGTAGATTGAATCATTTAAACTTGAGTTGGTAATACCTAAATCAGGTTGGAATAGTAAATAAACATCACTGTTTGATAGGATGTTAATTTTTTTTTCAGTTGTGTGCTTTAAAAAAAGCGAATCGAGCACTATTATTTCACGGTTTACATTTTGCGAAAAAGCTGCAGTATAGATGAATAGTAGTGAAGTTAGTAGAACTTTCAAAACTTAAATTTTTCGCAATTTACAGCTATTTTTGAGTTATTGCAAGTAAAAATATAGTTAAGCCTAAAATATTACAATTAATTTTTATCAATTTAATATTTAGATAACCTTTAATTTAATTAGATTGTTCTGAAGGTTTTGATATCATGTCCTGCAATAAATTCTTTAAAATTCATCCTTCTTTTACCTTCAGGCTGCAATTCTGTTATTTTCAAATAATAATCGTTACAAGGAATGTAGATACCATCTTTATCGCTGTAAAGAGCTTGTTTTCCTATTGAATTTAATTCTGTTTTTTCAGATTGGAAAATTTTAAAAGATTTTTGCTCTCCTTCTTTTTCTAGAATTGTCCAAGCAGTCGGGTAGGGTGATAAGCCTCTTACAAAGTTGTGAACAGTCTGAACATCTTTTGACCAATCGATTTTACAATCAGGTTTAAAGATTTTTGGAGCAGGTTTTAATTCTCCTTCGGTCAATTCAAGTTGGGGGATTCCAACAACATTTCCTTCAATAATTTTGGAAACAGTTTTAAAGGTCAATTCAGCTCCTAATTCCATTAAACGATCATGCAATTCGCCAGCTGTTTCATTCTCGCCTATAGCGATACTTTCTCTTTCAATGATTTTACCAGTATCAATCTCTTTTTCAATGAAAAACGTTGTCACTCCAGTTTCTTTCTCTCCATTAATAACAGCCCAATTGATTGGGGCTGCACCTCTATAATTTGGTAAGATTGAGCCGTGTAAGTTAATTGTTCCTTTAGGAGGCATTGACCAAACGATTTCAGGTAACATTCTAAAGGCTACAACAACAAATAAATCTGCATTTAATGCTTGAAGTTCGTTAATGAATGTTTCGTCCTTTAAATTTGTAGGTTGTAAAATATTCAATTCTTTAGAACCAGCATATTTTTTTACAGCACTTTCAGAGATTTGTTGTCCTCTTCCGGAAGGTTTGTCAGGAGCTGTAATAACACCTACAATAGTTAAATTATTTTGAACTAAACGATCTAAAATTGTCACCGCAAAGTCAGGTGTACCCATGAAAACGATTCTAAAAGAGTTGTTTGGCATTTTAAATTCTATTTTTTGATTTCTTATTGCGAAGATAGTTTTTTTTTGAGACACAAAGGCACAAAGGCGCAAAGGTGCCGAATTGCATTGGTCTGATGTGTAATTATATAGAATTGATTTTTTAAATTAATTTCTAAAGTACTGAGATTGATAAGCTGTTTTTTCTTAAATTAAGGTAATTATTAATCTATATATTACTTAAATCCTTAAAAATGAGTGAGAATGAAATTTCCAAAATAGTAAATGACGCTTCTATTAAAATTCACCGAAAATTAGGTCCAGGATTGTTGGAACGAGTTTATGAAGAATGTTTGTTTTATGAATTAAAGAAGACGAATCTAAAAGTAGAGAGACAAGTTAAATTACCAATTGTATATGAGGATGTTATCTTGAGTTATGGCTATCGTATTGATTTATTGATTGAAGACAAATTGGTTGTAGAGTTAAAAGCTTCAGAGTATTTACATAGTTTATATACTGCTCAAACCCTTACATTTATGAAGTTAATAAACGCGAAGTTGGGATTATTAATAAATTTCAATGTTCCCTTATTAAAAGATGGAATCAAAAGAATAATTAATGGAAAACTTTAGGTTGAAATATAAATCTATCACCCCCTTCAAGCCTTTGTTTCTTAGTGTCTTTGTACCTTCGTGTCTTTGTACTTTTCTGCCTTCGTGTCCTCATGTCCCTAAACAACCTTCCTCTTCCAATCAAAAAACCTTAAGTATATCAATGAAAGAACCCCCATATTAATAAAGTAAATATACTCCACTGACCAAATCCAAAAGATATCAAGTTTCCATACCTTTATCAATAAATAAGCAAAAATGACATAAATAACCACACAAATCACTTCAATAATAAAAGTTACATTGGTGTTTCCGCTACCATTAATTGTTTGAAAGTATACAGTAAAGAAACCATAGATATAAATAGAAAGCGATACATATCTCAAGATTTCACCGCTCACATGTTGGTAAGTTGCATCTGGATTTACAATTGAGATTAACGTTTCAGGATAGAATATAGCACCGTGAAAAATGATAAATAAAAATACAACAGTTAGCAATTGAATTCGTTTTTGAATGATTTTTAAAGCTCCAAAATCTCCTGATCCGATGTACTGTGAAATGTAAGTTTTTGTAGTTGCAGAGAACCCCCAAATAGGAACGAATGCAAGGAAGTAAATTGCTCGAATATTTTGAGAAACAGTTAATTCGAATTTTCCAATTTGTTCGATCCAAGTAAAGAAAATTGTCCATGTTGCTAAAGCTATAAATCCTTGAAATAGAATAGGTGAACCTATTTTTATTAATTCTTTAAATGAAGATAAGTTAAAGGAGAAGTGGTCAAATAAATTGTATTCTTTTTTTAGTTTTGAAAACGAAATGAAGACAATTAAAAATAACATTCCTAGACCATCTGCAATTGTATTTGCAATTGCCGCTCCTTCCAATCCCATCTCAGGGAAAGGACCATTTCCAAAAATTAATAAGTAATCTAATAATACATTTGATGAAGCTGTAATTAATGCGCTAATTAATACAATTGATGTTTTACCTGATGCAAATAAAAAGGCTTGTATTGAAAGTGTAATCATTGCAAAAAACAAAGCATAACTTCTGTATGAAAGAAAAGAAATTTGTGCGTTAGCTAGATCTTTATGTTTAGAGTAATGATATAACAGGGAAGGCATAACGTACTGAATAAAAGCAAATAATAATAATGCTAATAAAAAGTGTGTGATAATCGATGTTCCAAAAATTCGACCAATAGTATCTAACCTTTTTTGACCAATTCTACGAGCGATTAATATTTGAGATCCATCACCCATTCCTGATAAAGCAAGAAAAACGGTAACGTAAATCAAACCTGCATTTCCAGATGCGTCATAGGATAAAGTATCATATCGACCCAAAAAAGCAGCATCTGTTAAAAAAACGATTGACTGAATAAAACTTGATACCATTAATGGTAAAGCAACTTTCAGTATGGTCGAATATTTATAGTCTAACATTAATCAACTTGTAATACTAATCCTTTTAAATATTCACCTTCAGGATGAAATGCATTGATCGGATGATCTGCAGGTTGGTGTAATTGCTCTAAGATTCTTACATTTCTTCCCGACTCAATTGCAGCAGCGATAACTGTATTTGTAAACAAAAATTTATCTACAACTTGAGAACAAGAAAATGTAAAGATGATTCCACCAGGTTTTATTTGACGAATAGCATGTGCATTTAATCGTTTGTAACCTTGAATAGCTTTATGTCTCTTATCTCTGTGTTTCGCAAAAGCAGGTGGATCCAAAACAATAATATCGTAATCTTCAGGAAGTTCTTTCATGTATTCCATTGCATCAGCAACGATTGACATATGTTTGTCTCCAAAATTGTTTAATTCAACATTTTCTTCTGTTAGTACGATTGCTTTTTTAGAACTGTCAAGCGAATGTACAAGATCAGCACCTTCTTTTAAAGCTAATAAACTAAAGCCTCCAGAATAGCAGAAGGTATTCAATATTTTTTTGTTTTGAGCGTATTTTCCTAATAAATAGCGGTTTTCACGTTGATCGATGAAAAAGCCAGTTTTTTGGCCTGTAATCCAATCGATATTTAGTTTTACACCATTTTCTAAAGCGATGTGAGGAGTAATACAATTTCCGTAAACATATGCATCTTTTCCTTCGGCTCTTGTCGGTAAAGTGTCGGAAGATTTCGAGTAAACAGCTGTTAATTCATTTCCTAAGCTAAATTTCAATGCTTCTGTAATTAATTCAACAGAATTATACATTCCGATACTATGACATTGAACAACTGCAACTCCATTGTAAAAATCTACTATTAATCCAGGTAAAGAATCTCCTTCACCATGTACTAATCGACAAATATTTGAATTTGAATTAATTAGATTTAATTTTTTTCTTAATTCAACAGCGTTTGAGATTCTAGAATTATAGAATTCTTGGTCTAATTCAACTGGTTCGAATGTCAAAACACGAACCGAAATAGTAGCGTGCTGAAAATGTCCACGTGCTAAAAAACGGTCTTTGTAATCGCATACGGTAACAATGTCCCCATCTTTCAAACTTTCTGTTTCACTGATGATTGCTCCTGAAAATACCCAAGGATGTCTTCTTTCAATTGAGTTTACTTTGTTTTTGTGTATGCGAACGATGTTCATGTTTTGAAAATTTATTTGAGTTCAAAATTACGTTTTTATTTAGAAAGAAGAGGTTAAATGAGAATTTACAATATCTATTTCAATATTTTATCGAATCATTTTCGATGAAATCTATGTATTCAAATTTTGAATTGTAAGCGTTCTCTAATAATGCATAAACACTGTGATAATAACCAATTCCATATCTTTTTTTTGAGTGATTGACCAGTTTGTATTGATTTATAGCTTTTTGCTTCACTTTATGGTCTTTTGATTTTGAACTTTTGATAATACTACAGGGGCGATCACAAGAATTTATGTTATTGTAATAGATGTAGATTCTAAAAAGATTAATTTCTTTTACCATGTTTCTAGAAAACAATTTATGTAATGCATTGGTAGCTGCTTGATGTGTAGTCATTTTATGGCATTCATTGTTGTAAGAATCGCAATTACCACTTACAGTGTTATGAGTTGCATTAGGGAATAAATCACAGAAAAAACGAATTGTTTCTTCAAATTTGTCTTCAATCTTCCATTTTCCCATAGTTTCGTCAAATCCTGCCCCATTATTTGATATAAATACTTTTGATACACCTAATTCGATACAAGCTGCCAAAAATTCATTGTTTCTAGCTTGGGTAACATCTTTCATAATTGCATTTGAATCAAGTGATTTTAAATATTTTAGAATTTCTATGTTTGCTCCATTTGTAAGTAAAACGATATAAACCGGGTGGCCTAATCTTACTTTTTCAGCAATGGAAGCGCCCATGCCAATAGTTTCATCATCTTGATGAGGAGCATAATAAATAAAAGGAGGGAGGTCTTTAGTCTTTTTTTTCTTGTTTTCCCAAATTATTTGTGGTATTTCCGATTTGATTGAATCATTTTCAGAAGATTTTTTGATTGAATATTCTTGATTCATTTTAGCAATAGAAGGCTTTTTGAATTGTTGGCAAGAACAATGAATAAAAATTACTAAAATGAATAAAAAAGAGATTTGTTTCATTGAGACTTTTATGTAATTTAATATCTTTATTTTCTGTTTTTTGTAAAATTAATAAAACATTTTTTCGATGAAATAATTCTTTTGCTGATTGCTAATTCTTAGTTTCGGTTTATTGATTTTTTTAATTCATTTTTCATCATAATCATTTGAAATAGTGGCTTAAAGAAGTTAATGGGATAAATAAACTTTTTTTAATTAGTAAATATTGTTTTCATTTAGTTAAAAAACTATAAATTTGTAACTTCATCATGGTTGAATAATTAAAAATTATACAAATGTCAACAGCAAATGATTATTTACCAATACTAATCCAGGCTAGTGTAGCTCTGGGATTTGTTGTTTTGGTTTTGGTTTCTACACACATTTTAGGACCGAAATTAAATTCTAAAAAGAAGGATGCTAACTTCGAATGTGGTATCGAATCTAAAGGAGACGCTCGTTTTCCGGTTTCAGTTCGTTACTTTTTAACAGCAATTTTATTTGTTTTGTTTGATGTCGAAGTAATTTTCTTTTACCCTTATGCAGTAAACTTCAAAGACTTACAATTAGAAGGACTTCTAGCTGTAATCATGTTTGTTGCATTTTTTCTTATTGGATTTTTCTATGTACTTAAAAAAGGAGCTCTCGAATGGGAAAAGTAACTTTTGATTCAAACGTAGAGACGATAAATGGAGAAGGTTTCCAATTAACTCGTCTTGATAAAGTAATTGGTGCTGCACGATCTAATTCGATGTGGCCTTTGCCTTTTGCTACCTCTTGTTGTGGAATTGAATTCATGGCAACTATGGGTAGTAACTATGATGTTTCTCGTTTTGGGATGGAACGTATGTCGTTTTCACCACGTCAAGCAGATTTATTAATAGTTGCAGGTACAATTTCTAAAAAATTAGCTCCAATTTTGAAGCAAGTTTATGAGCAAATGGCTGAACCTAAATGGGTTCTTTCAGTTGGTGCTTGTGCTTCAAGTGGTGGTATTTTTGATACATACAGTGTTCTTCAAGGAATTGATAGAGTAATTCCAGTTGATGTTTATGTACCAGGATGTCCTCCAAGACCTGAGCAAATAATAGATGGTATTATGAATATTCACAAAATGGTTAAAAACGAATCATTGCGTAGAAGACATTCTGACGAATACAAGAAAATGTTACAAACTTATAACATTGAATCTGATGGCAAATAGTACGCTGAGCAACGAAACAGTTTATTCGAAATTAAAAGAAAAATTCGGAGAAGCTATAAGCGAAAGTCAAGAGCCGTTTGATTTGTTGACTGTTGAAGTTTCGTTAAATGAAATTCACAATGTAATTGAGTGGTTGAAAAATGAACCGTTATTACAAATCAATTATTTGACTTTAATTGGAGGTATTCATTACCCTGAAAATACTGGAAGAGAACTTGGTGTAACTTATCATTTACACAGTTTAATACATAACTTCAGAATTCGTTTAAAAACATTACTTTCAATTGAAAATCCAACAATCCCAACAATTACTGATTTGTATGTTGGAGCTAACTGGATGGAGAGAGAAACTTTTGATTTCTATGGAGTTATATTTTCTGGTCACCCAAATTTAATTCGTGTTTTAAACGAAGAAACAATGGATTATTTTCCAATGAGAAAAGAATTCAGATTAGAAGATGGGACGAGAGAAGATAAAGATGATCGTTTCTTTGGTAGATAATAAATAAAGTATTGAGATGAGTGAAAAATTAACAAAAAACGAATTCGAAAGTGCAGGTTATCTATCATCAGAAACTATTGATGGAGATATTGCTACATTGAATTTAGGTCCAACTCACCCTGCAACTCACGGTATTTTTCAAAATATATTAAAAGTTGATGGCGAGAAAATCTTAGAAGCTACTCAAACAGTAGGGTACATTCACCGTGCTTTTGAAAAAATAGCTGAAAGAAGACCTTACAATCAAATTACAACATTAACAGATCGTTTAAATTACTGTTCTTCACCGATTAACAATATCGGTTACCACATGACAATTGAGAAATTAATTGGATGTGAAATTCCAAAGAGAGTTCAATACATGCGTGTTATCATCATGGAATTAGCAAGAATTGCAGATCATTTGGTTTGTAATTCAGTTATTGGTGTAGATACAGGTGCTTTAACAGGATTTACTTACATGTTCCAACAACGTGAGAAAATCTACGATATGTTTGAGGAAGTTTGTGGTGCTCGATTAACAACTAATTTAGGAAGAATTGGTGGTTTTGATCATGAGTTTTCTGCAGCTTTTTATTCGAAATTAGAAGACTTCTTAAAAGAGTTTCCTGCTTTATTTGCAGAATTCGATAACCTATTGACTAGAAATAGAATTTTCATGGACAGAACAATTAATTCTGGACCAATTTCAGCTGAAAGAGCTTTAGAATATTCATTTTCTGGACCAAACTTAAGAGCAGCAGGTGTTGATTACGATGTTAGAGTAATGAATCCGTATTCATCTTATGAAGATTTTGATTTCATTATCCCAGTTGGTTCAAATGGAGATACATACGATCGTTTCCAAGTAAGACAAGAAGAAATTCGTCAAAGTTTATCAATTATTAGACAAGCTTTAGATAAAATGCCAGAAGGCCCTTGTCATGCAGATGTTCCTGATTTTTTCTTACCTCCAAAACAAGAGGTTTATGAGAATATGGAAGCATTGATTTATCACTTTAAAATTGTAATGGGAGAAACTCCTGTTCCAGTTGGCGAAGTTTATCACTGCGTAGAAGGTGGAAATGGAGAATTAGGATTTTATTTAATAAGTGATGGAGGTCGTTCACCTTACCGTTTACAATTCCGTCGCCCATGTTTTATTTACTATCAAGCATATCCTGAGATGATTACAGGTCAAACTATTAGTGATGCCGTATTGACATTGAGTAGTATGAATGTTATTGCAGGAGAATTGGACGCATAATTATGGTTAGTACACACGAATTACAAGGGGTAAAACCTCCTTTCAGCGATGAAAGGTTGAAAGAGGTTCAAGCTATTATTAGCAAATTCCCTGAAGGAAGACAAAAAAGCGCATTAATCCGTGTTTTACACATGGCTGAAGAAGACTTTGGAGGTTGGTTGAGCCAAGAAACAATGGATTATGTTGCAAGTTTATTAGATATTCAACCAGTTGAAGTATATGAAGTTGCTACTTTTTATACTATGTTCAATATGGAGCCAACAGGAAAATTTGTTTTTGAAGTTTGTAGAACTGGGCCATGTATGTTGGTTGGAAGTGATCAAATTATAGAACACATCAAAAATAGACTTGGTATTTCTAAAGTTGGAGAAACAAGTGCTGATGGGATTTTTACTTTGAAAACTGCAGAATGTTTAGGTGCTTGTGGATATGCTCCGATGTTGCAATGTGGTAAAGTATTTCATGAACATTTGACTCCTGAAAAAGTGGATCAATTGATTGAAGACTACCGTGCAAAATATGCTCAATTAAAAAATCAAAACTAATGGGAAGAAAATTACTATTAGAACATATAGACGTTCCAGGAATTGAGACTTTTGAAGTTTACAGAAGAGAAGGTGGTTACCGTTCTGTTGAAAAAGCTTTGAAAACAATGTCACCTCAAGAAGTGGTTGAAGAAGTTCAAAAATCTGCTTTAAAAGGTAGAGGAGGAGCGGGATTCCCTACTGGAATGAAATGGTCATTTTTAGCTAAACCTGAAGGTGTTCCAAGATATTTGGTTTGTAATGCAGATGAAAGTGAGCCAGGTACGTTTAAAGATCGTTATTTGATGGAAAAAATTCCTCATTTATTGATTGAAGGAATGATTACTTCTAGTTATGCTTTAGGTGCTAATACATCACATATCTATATCAGAGGTGAATATATGTTTGTTTTAGAGATCTTAGAAAAAGCAATCGCTGAAGCATACGAAAAAGGATTTTTAGGTAAAAATATTTTAGGTTCAGGTTATGATTTAGATTTATATGTTTCGCCAGGTGGTGGGGCTTATATTTGTGGAGAAGAAACTGCTCTTTTAGAATCTTTGGAAGGTAAAAGAGGAAATCCAAGAATGAAACCACCATTTCCAGCTGTTAAAGGATTATTTGGATGTCCAACAGTTGTTAATAATGTTGAAAGTATTGCGGCCGTAGTTCCAATTATCAATATAGGAGCTGATGAATATTTAAAAATTGGTACTGAAAAAAGTTCTGGTACTAAATTAATTTCAGCGAGTGGAAACTTGGTTCGTCCGGGTGTTTACGAAATTGAACTTGGTTTATCTGTAGAGGAATTTATTTATGGTGATGAGTGGTGTAGAGGAATTGCAAATGGTAAAAAGATTAAAGCTTGTATACCAGGTGGTTCATCAGTTCCGATTTTACCAGCTCACTTGATTACAAAGACAGCTGCTGGTGAAACTCGTTATATGAGTTACGAAAGTTTATCTGATGGTGGATTTGCTTCAGGTTCTATGTTAGGCTCAGGAGGATTTATCGTTTTTGATGAAGATCAATGTATCGTAAGAAACACTTGGAATTTTGCTCGTTTTTATGCGCATGAGTCTTGTGGTCAATGTTCACCTTGTAGAGAAGGTACAGGATGGATCGAAAAAGTACTTTATAGATTAGAGCACGGACAAGGAAATATGAGAGATATTGAATTGTTAGAGCAAATCAATAAGAAAATAGAAGGAAA
>CALPRR020000003.1 GCA_943326025.2 Candidatus Kuenenia stuttgartensis
AATACTTCAGTTTGAAAAAGATTATCCGGATTATCCTTACAAAGAAAATTTAGAAATTGACTTAAAATTATCTAAACTAAAACTAGTTCCTTTTAAACAAAACTCATTGTATGGTTTTATAGATTATGATGGTAACCCTCTTATAAAACCGGAATACGAATCTTTAGGTTTTTTCCAAGAAGGCTTAGCTTATGCTCAGAAGAATGGAAAATATGGATACATTGATAAAGGAAATAATATAATTATACCTTTCAATTATGATTCCGCAGGTGATTTCGAGGAAGGTCGTGCAATTATAGAAAAAGATAATAAAGTTGGGATCATTGATAGATCAGGACAAGTAATCTTTGATGTAGTTTTCAATGATATAGGTAATTTTTCTGAAGGATTAATATATGCTCAGAAAGATAGTCTTTATGGTTATTACGATAAAATAGGAACACAAAGAATTGAACCTAAGTATACTGAAGCTTTTGCTTTTTCTAAAGGAATTGCAAAAGTACAAATAAGAGAAAACCAAGGTTATATAGATACGTATGGAAGTTTTATTGTACCACCAGCATATACAAACATTCACTTTTTTAATGATACGTTATTAGTTTTTGAAGAAAACGAAAAATTCGGTTTAATGAAAAGGAATTGTCAGATTATTGATTCTGCTAAATTTGACAAAATAGGTAAGTTAATTAATGATCGAGCTATCGTTATAAAAAATAGTAAAATTGGCTATATAGATGGAAAAGGTCAATTAATTTTAGATTTTAAATTTGATGATTATCCAAACGCTATAGAACTAAGTCAATTCAAAGGATCTTACGCTGTTGTCAAACAAAATGGTAAGTTTGGTGTTATTGAACAATTTGGTAAACTAATAATACCTTCAAACTACAATCAATTAGGTTCTTTTTCACCTTTGATGGCATATACAAAAGGAAAAGGTTGGGGATTTATTGATATGTCGAATAACATTTTAATTCAACCACAATTTGAATCAGCAGAGAGTTTCAAAAATGGTTTTGCAATAGTCGAGAAAATGACACTATTTGGTTTAATCGATTCAAAAGGTAATGTCACTGTTCCATTAAAATTCACAGAAGTAAAACTACTAGATAATGACCGTTTAATAGTTTCTAGAGGACCCAATTATGGAGTATATAAGGTTACAGGTGAAGAAATTGTTCCTGTCGAGTATCAACAAATTAGAATTTTAAACAAAGAATTATTACTTTTAACAAAAGCAGGAGAAGTAAATTATCTATACTTACCTGAAAATAAAATAATAGTCCCAAAAATAACAAATGAATAGTTTTTCTGACCGAATATTATTTGCAATAACAGTAGCCGTTGCTGTCTATATTGGTATTTTTATTTTTTTACAAGTTGAATCAATATCAAAAGAATCTGAATTAAATGCTTATAATGAGGAAATCTCAATGGCAAAACCTGAAGAGTTATTAGAAATACCTTCAGAAAATATTGATATTCAATCAATAACAAACCCTCAAAATATTAAAAACACAGTTACTGACATCAATGATAGAAGAAAATCTTCAAATGATGATTGGAGTTCTCCTCATTCAAAAGAGTCTTTTGATGGAGAAAAAGCTGCACTGGATGCTCAGAGACAATTTCAAGAGGAAGCTAAAACAAGTCAGTACAACACAGAAGTTAGAAAATTAATAGAAGAAAGAACTAAAAATTTACAATCTGAAAAACCAGCAAAAAAAAACACTTCACAAAACCCAAATAGCAGCTCAAATTCAAGCAATAATAAATATGATGGGCAAACATTAGTTAGCTACGATTTATCAGGTAGATATCCTCATCAAAATAATTCGTGGTATGTTAGAAACCCAGGTTATACTTGTGGCATTGGTGCAAATGGAACTGTAGTTGTAAAAATTAAAGTCAATAAAAACGGTAATGTTATAGCAACTGAATTTGATCCATCATCTAGTAAAAATGCAAATGAATGTATGATTGAACAAGGTTTAAAATATGCTAAAATGTCTCGATTTGATTATTCAGGATCAGCATCAGAAAGTCAAAGTGGAAAAATTTATTATTCATTTGTTTCACAGTAGTTTATTTTTTAATGAAAGAAACAGTGATAAAAATTCCATCAGATATTTCTTTTGAAGATTTACCATTTCATCTAAATATCAATGAAAATGATACTGTTTTCATTTCTGCCGATTTAAAAAATATAGCATATGCTTTAAAAAGCAAAAATAAAATTGTTCAGATAGATCAGTTTATAGATAATTTCAAGCTTATACTTAAAAATGGAACAATTGTTATTCCAGCTTACACCGATAATCTAAAAAATCTAGGAACATTTAATTATTTAAAGGATAAACCTACGACAGGATCAATTTCAAATAAAGTTTTCAAACGCAAGGACTTTACAAGATCAAATGACCCTTTACACTCTGTATTTGCATGGGGAAAGAATACTAATCAAATTTTGGATTTGAAAGACAATAGTACTTTCGGGAAAAATTCTATTTATTCATTTTTACATCAACAGAATGCAAAATTCATTTTCATAGATGTTCATATTGAAAATTCATTTACATTCGTTCATTATGTTGAAGAACATTTAGCTGTTAATTATAGAACTTTTGAAAAAATAACATATTTCAATATTGATAATCAAAATAATAAATCAACGAAAGAAATATTATTTTTCAAAAAAAAATGGGGTATTATAAATGATTTCGAAAAATTAAATTCAAATTTCCAATCAAAAGGAATATTTACAAATTATAACTATCTAAATATCCCTATTGAAATATGTTCAGCTGAAAAAGCATTTACAGAAATTAAAAGAACAATAGAAACGAAGGAAAAAGTACATCGATTTAAATTCGTTATTTTCATTAAAGATTTTTTAAGATCATTGATAATTTCCAAAAAAACTTGATCCATTCAATTAGATAGATTTAATTACATAATTTATTAATTTTATAAAAAAATAGAAAAAAATGTCAAATTATAATTGGACAACTATAAAAGAATATTCAGATATTAAATTTGATTTCTTTGAAGGTATTGCTAAAATAACTATTAATCGACCAAGAGTATATAACGCTTTCAGACCTGAAACAAACATGGATATGTTAGACGCGATGAATATTTGTCGTGAACGCAATGATATAAGTGTTATCGTTTTAACTGGGGCTGGAGATAAAGCTTTTTGCTCTGGAGGTGACCAGAATGTTAAAGGTATTGGGGGGTACATTTCTGAAAATGGAGTTCCAAGGCTAAACGTATTAGATTTACATAAAGCTATACGTTCAATGCCGAAACCTGTTATTGCTATGGTAAATGGTTATGCAATTGGTGGTGGACATGTTTTACACGTAGTTTGTGATTTGACTATCGCTTCTGAAAATGCTATTTTTGGTCAAACAGGACCAAAAGTAGGAAGTTTTGACGGCGGATTTGGTTCTTCATATTTAGCTAGATGTGTAGGACAGAAAAAAGCCAGAGAAATTTGGTTTACATGTAATCAATATAGTGCTATTGAAGCTGAAAAAATGGGTATGGTAAATAAAGTTGTCCCTTTTGATCAATTAGAAGATACTACTGTAGAATGGTGCCGTACTATTATGTTAAGAAGTCCATTAGCTATTAGAATGATTAAAAGGGGATTAAATGCTGAATTAGATGGTCAACATGGTATTATGGAATTAGCAGGTGATGCTACTTTGATGTATTATTTAACTCAAGAAGCTCAAGAAGGTAAACATGCTTTCTTAGAAAAAAGGCAACCAAACTTTCAACAATTCCCCAAATTCCCTTGATTTAAATTTTCATAGAAGCTAATTGATTTTTATTTAATGATATTTCAATTAGCTTCTATTTTTGAAAAGGAATTATCATTAATTCAGAATTTTTCTTAATATAAGATTTCAGAATTGTTCGCGTGTCTTTATTTGATTGATAGATATTAATTAATTTTTTCCATTTTTCGATTGGTGTAAATTGAAAATGAAATGGACCATAACCAAAACCTACAAACTCACCATTTTCTACTAAGATTAAACTCTTCTCTCCTTTTTGCCTACCTCCTTCGATAATGTAAAAATTTTCTTGTTCGAAAGTAGATTCATTTATTAATTTGTTACAGCGTTCATTATATGTCACAAATAACTCTTCTTTAATGCAAGCACCAAAACATTTATGAATTGAATGATGAAAACATGCTCCATTTGTAGGATATAAATCACATAATTTTTGACAAAGCTGGTATTTATCTACTAAATTGAACAATGCATCAACAGCTTCTTTTTTTGTAGCAAAACTCAAAATTGGATCTCCTTTAGTTTTGCTAATCCCACCTATATAAAAACGTGTGTAATTTAAATCATCTATATAATGAAATATTCCAAATGGAAATTTACTTCTTTTTAAACGGGCATTAAAAATAGGTTGATGTTGTTTTACTAAACTTGACTCAAGCAATAACGCAATTAATTCTGAACCTGTTAATTCGAATTCTACTCGAGTTATCTCTTTAATTAATTGAAGTCCTTTTTTAGTTTTTGTGTTTTTTAAATGCTGATTTACACGTTTACGAATTTGTTTACTTTTACCAATATAAATTATCTTATTGACTTCATTATAAAATTTATAAACACCTGTTTTTTCAGGAATTTCATCCAGTTCATTTGCATCAAAATTCGGATGAAAAATCTGTGGATTTACGTCTTCTTGTATAAATGTTGCTAAGTTTTTAGGATCTTTATCAAATAACAAAGCAAAAAGTTGTGCTGTTGCATATGCGTCTCCACCTGCACGATGTCTACCAATTAACTCAATACCTAAAATTCGAGTTAATTTTCCTAAACTATAAGAAGCTAAATCTGGTAATATAAAACGAGAGGCTCTTACAGTACATAAATGTTGTCTTCTGTAGTCGTAACCAAGATTTTTAAATTCATAACGAATAACCGTATAATCAAAAGCAACATTGTGAGCAACAAAAATACAGTCCTCTGTAAATTCTATAATATCTTTAGCTATTTCATAGAATTTAGGAGCAGATTGCACCATTGAATTATTAATACCTGTTAAATTCACAATAAAATCAGGAATACTCATTTCAGGATTAACCAAAGAAACAAACTGATCAATGATTTCAATACCATTGGATTTATAAATGGCTATCTCAGTAATTTTAGAGCTTTTGGGATTACCACCAGTTGTTTCAATATCAATTATAGCATAATGCATACATACAAAGAAAGTCAGAATATTCGATATTATATGAATTTTAACAAAATTCTATGGACATTTTTTAATGATTTAGTTATTTTATCATAGATATTATCGAATATGAATTATTTTTATTGAAGATTTAAGAAAGTAGAAATGAAAATTGAAAAAATCAATTCGAATGAAGTATTTCGAATTCAAAAAATTGCTCATGTTACATGGCCAACTTCATATAAAGGAATCATTTCTGAAGAGCAGATAAATTATATGCTTGAATGGATGTATAATCTTGAAACTCTAGCTAATCAAGCTGAAAATGGACATTTTTTCTTTATATTAACTGAAAAAGAATCTGATTTAGGATTTATATCAGTTGAACCAAACTACAATTCTCAAGGCATTTCAAAAATTCAAAAAATCTATGTAATTCCTTCAAAACAAGGTAAAGGTATTGGAAAAAAATTACTAGACTTTGCTATTCCATATTTTAGAGATCAACACAATCAATCAACATTTATCTTAAATGTAAATAAAAAGAATAAAGCTGTAAATTTTTATAAAAAAATGAATTTCGTAATAGATCGAGAAGAAGATTTTGAAATTGGAAATGGATTTTTAATGGAAGATTACATAATGAATTTAGAACTAAAGAATTATAACTTCAAAAATTAATAAATTAATAATTCAAAAATAAAAAAATGAAAATCTTATCTTTTAACGTAACCGGAATAAGGGCTATCACAAAAAAAGACTTTATTCCTGACATGAAAAATATCAATGCAGATATTATTTGTTTACAAGAAACTAAAGCATCGGTTGATCAAGTTAAACAAGCTGTAACTGAATTAAATGGATATACTGTTTATGCAAACGAAGCGGAACGAAAAGGATATTCAGGCACAGCAATTCTAACAAAAGAAACTCCTTTGAATGTAACATATGACATGGGAGTTGAAGAACATGATAAAGAAGGTAGAATAATTTGTGCAGAATATACAGAATTCTTTTTAATTACTGTTTACGTTCCTAATTCAGGTAGTGAATTATTAAGATTAGATTACAGACAATCTTGGGATCAACAGTTTTTAACTTATTTAAAAGGATTAGAGAAAACCAAACCTGTTGTCGTTTGTGGTGATTTTAATGTCGCTCACAAAGCTATTGATCTAGCTCGTCCAAAACAAAATTACAATAAAGCCGCAGGATACATGCAAGAAGAAATTGATGGTATGGAAGCATTTACATCAAATGGAATTTTAGATTCTTTCAGAGTTAAAAATGGTGATGAAATAAAATACAGTTGGTGGAGTTATAGAGGTGGCGCAAGAGAGAAGAATGTTGGTTGGCGCATTGATTATTTTCTAATTTCTGAAATTCTAACTTCAAAATTGAAAGATGCATTTATATTAAATGAAATTCATGGTTCAGATCATTGTCCTGTAGGAATAGAGATATAAAAAAACAAGGCAGACCATATGATCTGCCTTGTTAATTTCAATATTAGTGTATATTAAAACTTAGCTGTAATACCTGCATTAATTAACCCACCTTGACCAAAACCTAAAGCCAAGTTAGCTGCAATGTTTTCAGTAAAGAAATATCTCATTCCCACTCCTATTTTTGAAGCAACTGGAATTAACGATTTTACTGAAGGATTTGAATAACCAGGTTCTGTAGATTGAAATGAAAAAGATCTTGTACCATATCCCATTCCAAAGACAAAGTAAGCATCAAAATTTTCATTTTCAACAAAGTGATAATTGAATGTTACAATTGCGCCTACTTTTCTAGTTGAAAACTTATAATTATAAGTTACATCTGAATATGTAAAATCAGTAGAGTTGTATACTTGTGTAATTTGATCGTAAGAAATTGAAGATGAATTAATTCCTAAATCTAATCCTAAACCAACCTTATCAGTTAATAAATATTCAGCTCTTAACCCTATAGGTCCAAGACTTCCAAATTTTAAATTTGCTTCAGAACCAGAATTTGCATAAGCTGATTTGAATACAGCACTATATAAATTAGGAAATCCGTAATAACCATCAATCAAGATTTTACCCTCACTAATACATTGAGCATTTGATTTAAATGAAGCTAAACTTAAAGCTACTGTTAGAATTGTTAAATAAATTTTTTTCATTTTATGTTAATTAAGTAAAAAACAAATGTAATTAATAAAAACTAAAAAGTCCTTACTTTTTTTTAAAGTAAGGACTTAATTTAGCTTTAAATTATTTATGCTTCTTGCAACTTGATTAAGTTTAAAGCAGAACCTGCTTTATACCATTCGATTTGTTGAGCATTATAAGTGTGATTTAATAATATATTTTCTTTTGAACCATTTTCATGAACAATTTCTAAAGTTAATGGTTTACCTGGTGTAAATTCTTTTAAATCAACAAAGTTAAATACATCGTTTTCAAGAATTTTAGTGTAATCTGATTCATTTGCGAATGTTAAACCTAACATTCCTTGTTTTTTCAAGTTTGTTTCGTGAATACGAGCAAAAGATTTTACGATTACAGCTTTAACCCCTAAATGTCTTGGCTCCATAGCTGCATGCTCTCTTGAAGAACCTTCACCATAGTTATGATCACCAATTACAACTGAAGGTACACCAGCAGCTTTATAAGCTCTTTGTACAGCTGGCACTTCGCCATAAACTCCTGTCAATTGATTTTTAACTTCATTTGCTTTACCATTGAAAGCATTAACAGCACCAATCAACATATTGTTAGAAATATTATCCAAGTGACCTCTATATTTCAACCATGGACCAGCCATAGAAATATGATCAGTTGTACATTTTCCGTCAACTTTGATTAATAATTTTGCGTCTGTAATATTTTCACCATTCCAAACATCAAAAGACTCTAATAACTGTAAACGAGAAGAATCTTCAGCAACAGCAATCTCTACTGAAGAACCATCTTCTGCAGGCGCTTGATACAAAGGATCTTCAACATCAAATCCTTTTGGAGGCAATTCCCATCCAGTTGGTGGATCTAATTTTACTTGTTCACCTTTATCATTTGTTAATGTATCTGTTAATGGATTAAATCCTAAATCTCCAGCAATTGCTATAGCAGCAACAATTTCAGGTGAAGCAACGAATGCATGTGTATTTGGGTTACCATCTGCTCTTTTAGAGAAATTACGGTTAAAAGAGTGAATAATAGAGTTTTTCTCTTGTTTCTCAGCTCCTTCTCTATCCCATTGACCAATACATGGTCCACAAGCATTTGTAAATACTTTTGTTCCAATTTTTTCGAAAGTATCTATAATACCATCTCTTTCAATTGTATATCTAACTTGCTCTGAACCTGGATTTATACCAAATTCAGCTTTAGGCAATAATCCTTTTTCAACAGCTTGTTTTGCGATTGAAGCCGCTCTAGACATATCTTCGTATGAAGAGTTTGTACAAGATCCGATTAATCCCCATTCAATTTTCATTGGCCATTCATTAGCAGTCGCCTCAGCTCTCATTTTAGAAACTGGAGTTCCTCTATCTGGAGTAAATGGACCATTGATTTGTGGTTCTAATTCAGAAAGATTAATTTCAATCACTTGATCAAAATATTTCTCTGGATTTTCGTAAACCTCTTTATCACCTGTTAAGTGTTCAGCTATTGCATCAGCAGCATCAACAACTTCTTGTCTTCCTGTTGCGGCTAAATATCTTCTCATTGAATCATCGTAACCAAAAGTTGAAGTTGTAGCTCCAATTTCAGCTCCCATGTTACAGATTGTACCTTTTCCAGTACAAGATAAAGAAATCGCTCCTTCACCAAAATATTCTACAATAGCACCAGTTCCACCTTTTACAGTCAAAATATCAGCAACTTTTAATATAACATCTTTAGCAGAAGTCCAACCGTTTAATTTACCAGTCAATTTAATACCGATAAGCTTTGGGAATTTCAACTCCCAAGCCATACCTGCCATAACATCTACAGCATCAGCACCACCAACTCCGATAGCAACCATACCTAAACCACCTGCATTTACAGTATGTGAATCAGTTCCAATCATCAATCCACCAGGGAAAGCATAATTTTCTAAAACTACTTGGTGAATAATACCAGCACCTGGTTTCCAGAAACCGATACCGTATTTATTTGAAATAGAAGATAAGAAGTTAAAAACTTCATTATTTTGATTAATAGAATCTTGTAAATCTTTTGTTGCTCCTACTCTAGCTTGAATCAAGTGATCCGCATGAACTGTTGAAGGAACAGCTACTTTTTTCTTA
The DNA here is from genome assembly GCA_943326025.2 of Candidatus Kuenenia stuttgartensis. Lineage (GTDB taxonomy): Bacteria > Bacteroidota > Bacteroidia > Flavobacteriales_D > Crocinitomicaceae > CAIUKX01. Next base: position 9,485 of record CALPRR020000003.1, read on the forward strand.
CCAGCTTGCATAAATTGCAATAAAGCCATTTGTGCAGTTGCATCTTGCATTGCTACTCTATCTGGAGCAAAATCCACATAAGAAACTCCTCTTCCGAAAGCTTCAGTTGCATTTCCTTCCCATAAATGAGCATAAAGAATTTTCTCAGAAAGCGTTAATGGTTTACCTACTACTTTTCTTGCAGCTTCAATTCTGCTTGGAAAATTAGCATAAACCTTTTTTATCATATCTAAATCGAATACCATAAAATGTGTTGTTTAAGATCCTATAATTAATATGTGGCGAATTTAAACATTTTATAAAATCTACCTCTATAATTTTAAAGAAAAAACATACTTTTGTTTGAAATAAAACGAAATTTATGCCAACTGTAAAAAAAATCAGTTGCGTTTAATGATTATGAAAGCGTCATTATTGTGAATAATTTTCAATTTTCTTGTACGATTTAAGTATTCTATTGATTTTTTCTATATCTTTGCAACCTTAAAAATAATTTTAAAACAAAATAAGTTATGAGTTTTTACGAAACTGTTTTCATCTTAACTCCCGTTTTGTCTGAAGATCAGACAAAGGAAGCAGTAGCTAAATTCGAAGGCGAGATCAGCTCTTTGGGTGGTAAAGTTAGGCACACTGAACATTGGGGATTACGTAAGTTAGCGTATCCAATCCAAAAAAAATCAACTGGATTTTACTTTTTAGTAGAATTTGAAGCTGAAGGTACTGCAATTGGTACTTTAGAATTGGCATTTAAACGTGACGAGCGTGTTATGCGTTTCTTAACAGTTAAAATGGAAAAAGATCATTTAGCGTATTCTGAAAAAAGAAGAGCTAAAATGGGCGAAAAAAAATCAGTTTCAGCTGAAGCTTAATCATTAACATTAAAAAAGAGAATCATGTCACAAAACGATGTTCGCTATTTGACTCCAATTAACATTGAGATCAGAAAAGAAAAATATTGCCGTTTCAAAAAAAGCGGAATTAAATTTATCGACTATAAAGATGGTAACTTCTTATTGAAATTAGTTAATGAACAAGGTAAAATTTTACCTCGTCGTTTAACTGGTACTTCAGCAAAATACCAAAAGAAAGTTGGTCAAGCAATTAAACGTGCTCGTCACATCGCAGTTCTTCCATACGTGGCAGACATGTTGAAATAAGTCGATTTTTTAACACAATAATATTATTTAAAATGCAAGTAATTCTTAAAAAGACCGTAGATAAACTTGGTTATAAAGATGAAGTAGTTACAGTTAAACCAGGATATGGTCGTAACTTCTTAATCCCTCAAGGATATGCTGATTTAGCTACAGCATCTGCGTTAAAAGCACATACAGAAGTAATGAAACAACGTTCTCATAAAGAGACTAAAGTTTTAGCTGAAGCTGAAGCTGTTGCAGCTAAATTAGTTGACGTTACTTTAACAATTGGTACTAAAGCTGGTGAAAACGGTAAAATATTTGGATCTGTTAATACAGTTCAATTATCTGAAGCATTAAAAGCTCTTGGTTTTGATATCGACCGTAAAGCGTTGAAAATTAAAAACGAACCAATCAAAGAAGTTGGATCTTACGAAGCTGAAGCAAATCTTCACAAAGGTGTTAAACCAACATTCAAATTTGAAGTAGTAGGAGAATAATTCTATCACTATAATTTATTAAAAGCTCATCCATTAATTTGCGATGAGCTTTTTTAATATAACCATTTCATTTCTTGAGAATCCCTATAAACACTAACTTATAGCGATATACAGATAAAAAACAACCATCGTTATCAACAAAACATAACTTTTTTCAACATTTTTCAAATATTTTTCGCTAAAACACTTGTAAGATATAGATATTCCTATATATTTGCTACGATATTAATTATTACAAACATCTATTAAAAACCAAACTATGAACAAAGCAGAATTAATTGATGCTATCGCAGCAGAGTCAGGATTATCTAAAGTTGATGCAAAAAAAGCATTAGACGGATTTGTAAGCGCTACTGCTAATGCAATGAAAGCTGGAGACAAAATTTCTTTAGTAGGATTTGGATCTTTCTCAGTTTCTAACAGAGCTGCAAGAACAGGACGTAACCCTCAAACAGGAAAAGAAATTAAAATTGCAGCTAAAAACGTTGTACGTTTCAAAGCTGGAGCTGAACTTTCTGCTAAAGTTAACTAATAGTTACTTTACAAGGGATGTAAAGGGAATCATATGGTTCCCTTTTTTTATTATCAAAATTGAGATTTTCTATCGTGGAAGCAAACGAAAAAGTATTACAAGAATTCTATGGAATCATTTCTGAAAGCAAACAAGAAATGTTTGATAGAATTGCAGCTGAACGAACAAAGCACTTCACAGTTGTTATGGAAAATATATACCAAGAACATAATGCGAGCGCAGTTCTTCGCTCATGTGATTGTTTTGGCATTCAGGAACTTCATGTTATAGAAAAAGATAATCAATATAAAGTTCAAAGAGATATAGCATTAGGAGCTGGCAGATGGGTTGATATGTATAATTACGACAAAGGTGATTCTCCAACAGTTGATTGTATTTCTAAATTAAAAGCGAAAGGCTATAAAATCATAGCTACAACACCACACACAAATGATGTTACTATTAATGAGTTCGACATCACAAAACCCTTTGCTCTGGTTTTTGGAACGGAAAGAAGAGGTATCTCAGAAGAAATAAAAGAACTTGCTGATGAATTTGTTAAAATTCCAATGTATGGTTTTACAGAAAGTTTTAACATTTCCGTTTCTGCTGCAATTTCATTGAATGTAGTTAGAGAGCGTTTAGAAAAAAGCAACCTAAATTGGAAACTTTCGAAAGAAGAACAAACGAAACTAAAAATTAAATGGAGTAAAAAAATTCTTAAGGCTGGAGTAGAATTAGAAAAATTATTTATTGAAAAGCATTCATCTAAATAATTTACAAATGTTTAAAAGAAAAATCTTTTGAATCAAATACCTCATCAAAAAGATGTGGATAATAACGTTTCATTTCCGAATTCATTAAGTCTATTGGAACATTATTAAAATCTCCATAATAATGTAAATACTCCATAAATCGTGCTCCTTTTTCAAATTCTTGAAACATTGAATCCTCTTCCCCATTCCAATTCAAAGGTTCTACACCAGTAATTTTACATATTCTTGCATCGAAAGCAGGAGTACATTTTACCCATTTTTCATCGATAAACAATTCTGTATAACCATGAAAAACGATTTCATCACGTCTTAATAATTTTACTAATTTTTCAACTCCAATATGATTAGTTACAATAGCATATCCTAATCTAGATGGAATTTCAAATTTGCGAGCGACAGCAGCCAATAATAAAGCTTTTTCTACACACCAAGATCTCTTTTTAGGAATTACATTACTCGCTTTTAAGCCTTCAAAAGTCAAATCTAAATGGTATGGATCATAAATAAATTTATCCCTTACTTTTAAATACAATTCAATAGCTAAATCTTTTTGATTTTTACTTGAATCAATGTCCTCAACAAAGAAATTAAAATTTGAATGATTAAAGTCTAAAAATTCAGTCTCCTTTAAATACTCTTCCATTAATTGATTATTCATAAAAACTATTTAAGCAATCAATGATCTCTTCGACTGTTTGATTTTCTCTATTTAACACAAACTTAGAAGACTCATAAAAAGGAGAACGAATAATAAGTGTATCAGTAATAAAAGCTTCTAATTCCTCTATAGATTTACCTTCTACTAACGGTCTTTTTTCTTTAGCACTCACTAATCGATTGACCAATTCTTTTACTGGTCTTTTTAAATAGAATGTAGTTCCTAAAGTATTTAATGTTTTCATATTATCATGAAAACAAGGCATTCCTCCTCCTGTAGACAAGACAAAAGATTCTGGGAAACAATATGATTTCAAAAAATCAGTTTCTAACAAACGAAATCCTTTCTCTCCTTTAAGAAGAAAAATTTCAGAAATAGAACAACCTTCAAGCTCTTCTATTTTGGCATCCACATCGATAAAAGGTATATTCAGTTTATTTGCAAGCTTTTTTCCTAAAGTAGTTTTACCACTTGCCATATAACCAATTAATATAATCCTTTGGACTTCCATTAATCTAGCTGAGTTTTTTTTGTTTTTTTAATGAATTCCAAAGAATGTAAATACCTGCAATAACAAAAGGTATACTTAATAATTGACCTGTATTCAAAAACAAAGTGTTATCTCTTTCTGTTTGTCCTAATTTTACAAACTCAACGAAAAATCTAGCCATAAACAATAAGGCTAAGAATAATCCAAATACAAATCCTGGTTTGTTGTATGCCTGTTTTTTCCAAAAGAAATACATCAAAATTGCAAAAATAATCAAATAACAAATTGCTTCATATAACTGTGCGGGATGTCTTACTGGAAGATTTTCCCAAGCACAATCAAAAGGAGGATTACAATCATTTCTCATAAAACGAAATCCCCAAGGAACCGTTGTTTCATCTCCAACAATTTCACCATTTACTAAATTCCCAAAACGAATAAATGCTGCGGCTATAGCAATAGGAGGAGCAATTCTATCTAAAATCCACATTAATGGTTTTTTAGATACTTTCTTAGAATAAATCCATAAAGCAATTAATATTGCTATTGCTCCACCGTGACTTGCTAAACCACCTTCCCAAACTTTAAAAATGTTTATTGGATTTGAAAAATATCCATTTTCACCATCGAAATAAGGTCCATAAAATAACACATGTCCCAATCTTGCACCAACGATTGTAGCAATTACCATATACATTACTAATTTATCTAGTTCAGCTTCAGGGACACCTTCTTTTTTAAAGACTTTTTTAATTATAAAAAAACCTAAAATAAGTCCAGAAATAAATAACAATCCATACAAATTGGGCGTTTTCCAACCTTCAACTAATTCTGGACTCATGTTCCAATTGATAAATAAATTCACAACGATATATTTTAAGTTTAACTACTATTTATTTGTTTGAAAAGGTAATTTTTCAGACCTTCCTTTTTTGAAAATTTTATTGCTGATACTTTTTCCTTTTCTAAGTTCTTTTTGAATATCAATTGGAAGTTGAATCATTTCTTTGCATTCATCTGAACAACAATTTTGCATTTTTTCTTTACATCCATCACATTGAATAAACAATAAATGACATCCATCATTAACGCAATTTGTATGCGTATCTGCAGGCAAACCACATTGATGACAAACTGAAACAATATCTTCACTTATTCGTTCTCCTCTTCTCTCGTCAAAAACAAAATTCTTTCCGATAAATTTATTTTCTAAACCTTCATCTTTACAGTCATTTGCGTATTTAATAATTCCACCTTCTAATTGATGAACATTATTAAACCCTCTATGTTTGAACCAAGCTGAAGCTTTTTCACAACGAATACCTCCAGTACAATACATGACAATATTCTTATCTTCATTCCCTTTCAGATAAGTATCTTCAATCAAAGGCAGAGACTCTCTAAAAGTATCAACATCTGGAAGAATTGCACCTTTAAAATGACCAACCTCAGATTCATAATGATTTCTAAAATCTACTAATATAGTATCCGGTTTTGAAATCAACTCATTAAATTCTTTAGCTTTTAAATGAATTCCTTTATTTGTTACATCAAAAGTTTCATCATTTAAACCATCGGCTAAAATCTTATCTCTAATTTTGATTTTTAATTTTAAAAAAGGGAATTCAGCTTCAGACTCGTCTACCGCAATATTCAATCTAATACCTTTCAAAAAAGAAATTTCATCTAATTCATCTCTAAATTGATTTACGAATTCGGATGGAACAGCAATTTGGGCATTTATACCTTCTTTAGCGACATACGTTCTACCTACGACATTTAATTTCGACCAATTTAAAAACAAAAGATCTCTAAATTCCTGAGGATTATCTATATGAGCATATTGATAAAAAGACATTGTAACAAATTTGTAACCGCTTTCCTTCAATTTTAATTCAAGATCCTCTTTACTTAATGTATTCCACAGTTGCATGCTATGATTTGTTAAATTAATAAAGTATTACGAAATTAAACAAAGATTTGATGAGAAAAAAACTATTTATAAATTACTTGTTTTTTGAGTATTGAGAAAGGTTAAATAATACAAAAAAGTCATTTCAACAAATAATATGTGAATAACTATTTTTATTTATTTTTATTTTCTTTTGTAACTTCACATTGCTAAAATTGGTTAACTTAAAAAATCAAGTCTACCGATAAAACTAAATTATTTAAAGCTAAATTAATGTTTCGTCTATTATTATTCCTACTATTATCATTAGTTGCAGTTCAATGTAGCAAAAAACCTTACAGACCCAACTACAATCAATCCAAAACACATAATGGAGCTGTATCCATGCGAAGTAAAATGGTGCAAAAGCAATGTGAAAAAGACATAAAAGCATCAAATAAAGCAAGAAAGAAAGCTAGTAAAAAACGAGTTACTAGAATGAATAAACGTCACGATAAAAAAAGTGAAAAACGAAATTATTCTAGAGGAAGAGCCAAAAATTAATTTTCAACTTGTTTCATGTGAACATAAAAATTGGGGTCTATTCGCAATTTGAATAGACCTTTTCTTACACTTGTCCATTCTGTTTTAGGTTGAATCAACTTTCCATTTTTTAATTTTAATTCTAAATTAAAATCTAATACACAATCACTCCATTTCACAAAAGTAGATCCTTTTATCTTTTTCACTTCTAAAACAGGAATTTGAATTGTTCTCAAGTATTGATTGAAAATTGGTTGTAAATCTAATCCTGTTTGTAAAATCCAAAATTGTTCTATTTGTGAAGATGTTACATTTTGATGATAAAATTGCTCATTCATTAGTTTTAAAATAGCCCTGAATTTTTCATCATCCCTAATTAATTGACGAATGATATGTAGCATATTTGCACCCTTGTAATACATATCACCACTCCCCTCTGTATTCACATCATAATTTGAGATAATAGGTTTATCATTTAGAATTAATTTTCTAGTACCTTGAACATATTTATTACCTTTTTCAATTCCATATAAACTTGTTGTGTAAAGTGTCTCTGAATAATTAGTAAAGGACTCATGAATCCACATATCTGAAATATCTTTAGAGGTAATACTATTCCCTAACCATTCATGCCCACTTTCATGTACTAGAATAAAATCCCATTTTAAACCTATTCCAGTTGATGATAAATCTCTACCCAAATAACCGTTCTCAAACTTGTTCCCATAAGCAATAGCACTTTGATGCTCCATACCTAAAAAGGGAGCTTGAACAATCTTATATCCATCTTCATAAAATGGATAAGATCCAAACCAATATTCAAAACTCTTCAGTAATGATTGACACTGTTTAAATTGCTTTTTAGCATTTTCAATTTCATAATCTAATACCCAATATTGACAATCCAACAAACCGCTTTCACCTGCAAACTTTTCATTCCAATTTTTATAATAACCAATATAAGGTACAATGTTGTAACTGTTAATTGGATTTTTCACTTCCCATCTAAATGTATTTTTATTTGCTTTCGTTTCAGTAGAAATTAAACGACCATTTGAGATTCCTATCAAAGAATCATCAGTTGTAATTGATATTAATGCACCTAAATCAGGCTCATCACTTTGATGATCTTTACATGGATACCATACGCTCGCACCTAGCCCTTGACAAGCAACTGACATCCAAGGTCTATTTAACTTATCATAACTCCAAATCCATCCTCCATCCCACGGAGCTTTTTCTGCCTCTTTGGGTTTACCTGAAAAATAAATTACAATCGATAATTCAGATGAGGGTTTGAGATTATTTTGAAAATAAACATAATAAACTGTTTTGAACCTTTCAAATTTCAAATTATTCCCCTCGTATACGATTGAATCAATTCGCATTGGTTGTTGAAGATCAATTTGCATTTTTGTCCCATTTTTCAGAACTGAAAAGTTTATTTCATTTGATCCTTTAATCGTTCTCGAATAAAAATCAGGAGTAATACTTAATTTATATTTTTGAACATCCCACCAAGCACGTTCCTCTGTGATACTTCCTCTCAAAGTATCATTTATATTATATATTTGTTGTGAGAAAATTATGCTGCTAAAATAAAAAATACATCCAATTGCAATAAAATATAATCTAATCATTTGCGTTATTTTATAAAAAATGTCTATTTTTTTTATTATTGTAAATATAAAACGAATTCAATAATACATGTATTTGAACAGTTTTTTTTTCAAAATAAATAAGCATATTTGTATATAACTGTAATTTAAACTAAAATGGAAAGAGAGAATAATCAAGCGATTTATTCTAAAGTTATTCGCGCAGGAAAAAGAACTTACTTTTTTGATGTAAAGTCTACAAAAGGAAACGATTTATATTTAACTCTAACTGAAAGCAAAAAAACATCTGATGATGGTCAAGAAAATTTTGAAAAACATAAAATTTTCCTTTACAAAGAAGATTTCGACAAATTCCAAGAAGGGTTAGAAGATGTTCTATTGAAAATAAAAGAAATGAAAGCTACTAACAATTCTCAATCTATCCATTCTATTTCATCAATAGCAGAGTCATATTTATAAGAAGAATTATAAACATTTTTAATTCTAAAACACTTGTTATTTACTTATAATCATTAGCTTTTCAACCATTTAAATCTTCTTAACATTCTTTTAACAAAAAAGAGGTTAATAACTACGTGTTAAAAAAAATAGAAATCAACAAATGTTGCCGTATCTTTATCATTCAAAAAAGTTCAAATGGGTAAAATTATTGCAATAGCAAATCAAAAAGGAGGAGTTGGTAAAACTACAACAGCCATAAATTTAGGTGGATGTTTTGGTGTTTTAGAATACAAAACACTAATCGTAGACGCTGATCCGCAAGCAAATGCAACATCCGGTGTTGGATTAGACCCAAAAAACACAAAAAATATCTATGATTGTTTAATCAATGGAACTCATCCAAACGATTTAATTATTCATACTCAAAATCCAAATTTAGATATTTTACCATCTCATATTGATTTGGTAGGTGCTGAAATGGAGATGATCGATTTACCAAATCGTGAATATATGTTAAAAGCGGCTTTAGATAAAATAAAAGATAACTATGATTTTATAATTATCGATTGTTCGCCTTCATTAGGTTTAATTACGGTGAATGCATTGACAGCTGCTGACTCTGTAATGATCCCTGTTCAATGTGAATATTTTGCTTTAGAAGGTTTAGGAAAATTATTGAATACAATAAAAATTATACAAACAAGATTAAATCAAAACTTAGAAATTGAAGGTATTGTCTTAACTATGTATGATACACGATTAAGACTTGCAAACCAAGTAGTTGACGAGGTAAAAACACATTTTCAAGAATTAGTTTTTGATACTGTTATTCATCGCAACACTAAACTAGGAGAAGCGCCAAGTTTTGGAGAAACAATCATTATGCATGATGCTTCGAGCAAAGGGTCAATAAATTACCTTAACTTTGCACGCGAAATTTTGCAAAAAAACGACGTTACAAAAATCGACAACGATAATAAAAAAATTGAATTAGATAATGAGCTCTAATGCGAAAAAAAAACCAGCACTAGGTAAAGGTTTAAGTGCACTTCTTGAAAATGCAAGCACTGATATTACTTCAAAAAGTAATTCATCAGAAGCTTTAGTTGGTTCTATTGCTACTTTGCCTGTTACAAGTATTGAGGCGAATCCATTTAATCCAAGAACAAATTTCGAAAAAGATGCATTGAATGAATTAAGCCAATCAATTGCAATTCACGGTATTATACAACCTCTTACTGTTCGTAAACTTGGAAGAGATAAATATCAATTAATTTCAGGAGAAAGAAGATTTAGAGCCTCACAATTAGCAGGATTAACTGAAGTTCCAGCATATATTCGTGTTGCTAATGATCAAGCAATGTTAGAAATGGCATTGGTTGAAAATATTCAACGTGAAGACTTAAACGCAATTGAAGTTGGTTTGTCTTATCAACGATTAATTGATGAATGTTCTTTAACTCAAGATCAATTAAGCCAAAAAATATCAAAAAGCAGATCTAGCATCACTAACCATTTACGTTTATTGAAACTTCCCGCTGAAATTCAAGCTGGAGTTAGAGATAATGTAATCTCAATGGGACATGCGAGAGCACTTGTCTCTGCTGGAGATGAAGCATTACAAATAGCTATATTCTCTAAAATTGTACTAGAAAATCTTTCTGTAAGAGAGGTTGAGGCATTAATTCGTAATGGTAATGTTCCTGAAGAAGATGACATTACTATTTCTACAAAGAAAAAGAAACCAACAGTTGCAATCACTTCTGACCAGTTTACTTTTAAAGAATATATGTCTGATAAATTATCTGCTAAAGTTGAATTATCAAAATCTTCAAACGGAGCAGGGAAAATAATTATTCCTTTCAATTCTGAAGTAGATTTAAATAGAATTATTGAATTAATAAATAAATAATGAATTCGCGTCTATTTATCGCGTTTTTACTTTTTTCTAATTTTTTGTTTTCACAAACAGAAAAGGATACTACAATCCAAGATTCTTTAAAAGTTCACTCACCAAGAAAAGCATTGATTTATTCAGCGATTATTCCTGGTAGTGGTCAGATATACAATCATATAGCAATGCCAAAAGGGAAAGGCAAAAATAAAGTTTATTGGAAAATCCCTTTGATTTATTCTGCATTAGCTGGAACAACCTATTTTTTGATTCAAAACCAAAATCAATTATATTCTATTAAAAGAGAATATAACAATAAAGTTGCTGACCCAACTTTTTATTCAGAAGAATGGTCAAATTATGGATTAGATGATTTAGAAATACTGTATAAAAAAACTTTAACAAAACGTGATCTTTCGATTTTAGGAGTTGGTGCTGTATATTTAATTCAAATGATTGATGCAAATATAGAAGGCCATTTTGTGAGTTTTGATATTTCCCCTGATTTAACGATGAATATTTCCCCAAAACTTTATTCTTATAATTCAATTGGCATTGGTTTTAATCTTAAAATTCATTAAAAAAAATAGATTAAACCACTTTAAATTCTAATTTTGCTTAAACAAAAATTTCGATATGAAAATCGCACTTATTGGTTACGGAAAAATGGGGAAAGCAATAGAAGAAATTGCTATTAGCCGCGGTCACGAAGTTGCTCTTAAATGTACTAGTAAAAACACAATTGAAGACGCAGATTTTTCTACAGTTGATGTTGCAATTGAATTTACTAAACCAGAGTTAGCTGTTAAACATATAAATTTTTGTCTAGATAAAAATATCTCTCTTGTTGTTGGAACAACTGGGTGGAACAATGATTTGGATTCTATCAAAGAAAAAACAAATTCTGTTAATGGTTCATTATTACACGCTTCAAATTTTAGTGTTGGCGTTAATGTTTTCTTTGAATTAAATAAAAAATTAGCTGAATTAATGTCAGGAAACTCTGATTATTCGGCTTCAATTGAAGAAATTCACCATGTACAAAAATTAGATGCTCCTAGCGGAACAGCCATTACTTTAGCTGAAGGTTTAATTGAAAATAATTCTAACTATTCTTCTTGGAAATTAGCTGATTCTAATTCTGAAAATCAAAATCAATTACCAATTATTGCCCAAAGACTTCCAGAAGTTCCGGGTACTCATACTATTCAATATTCTTCAGATATAGATTCCATTTCTATTACCCATGAAGCTCATAATCGAAAAGGTTTTGCATTAGGTGCAGTTATCGCAGCTGAATGGCTCAAGAACAAAAGAGGAGTTTTCACAATGAAAGATGTCTTAAATTTTTAAATACAATATGAACGCAATTTATTTTTACTTATTTATTTTAGTTCACCCATATTTAGCAATGTGGTGGAAAAGTTTTGAATTAGCTGAACGTAAATCTTGGGAAGCATTAATACCTGGATACAATTATTTTGTTGCATTTAAAATTAGCTGTAAAAAACCTTGGTGGTCAATTCTTATGCTTTTCCCAGGAGTTCATTTAATTATGCTTGCCGTTGTTAACGTTAGTTACATTCGTCGGTTTGGATATTACTCTTGGAGTGATACTTTACAAGGAATTTTCTTTCCTTATTTAATAATGACAAAAATTGCAAAGAATAAAGATCAAATTTTACCAGAAACAAATTGGGCAAACGGAAAAGAGGTACATGACCGATCAATTGGAGATCATATTGCTTTATTTTTAGCTTTACCTATTGTTGGTCATGCTGTTGCGTTTGTTTTAAATGCGATTTCAAGAGAAAAACCAGGTAAGAAAACAAAAGTTAAAGAATGGGGAGATTCAATTATTTTCGCATTGATTGCAGCTAGTGTTATTAGGACCTATGTTTTTGAACCATTCCAAATCCCAACTGGATCTATGGAAAAAACATTGTTAGTAGGTGATTTTCTATTTGTAAATAAATTGGCTTATGGTCCAAAAGTTCCTGTAACACCTCTTTCTTTCCCTTTGGTACACAACAATATTCCTTGGATAAATGTAAAGTCTTATTCAGGATTAGAAACGGTAAATTACACTCGTTTACCAGGATTTGGTAAAGTAGAACGAAATGATGTAGTTGTTTTCAATTACCCATCAGGCGATACTGCTGTATTTGATCCTAGAATGCCAAATGGATTGATGGGGCATGATTATCATGGTATTGTTATAAGAGAAGCTCAAAGATTATGGAGAGAGGATATTTCAAGTAAAATTCAAAATCGTCCTGATTATTTAGCAAAAGTGAAATATTTTAGTGATAGTTTGATTAAAACAGTCCCTGATAAATCTCAAATAAATTATCAAATGTTAGATAAAGTATCAAGAGATATTGCAACTGAATTTTATAGTAACATAGATGCAAAATCGTTTATCAATAATCTTGAATTCTGGAAATCAAGAGCAAGAAAAATGATAGCAATAGATAAACTAACTCAAGATAATGATGGTGTTATAATTGAACATGGAGGAATTGTTTATCGCCCTGTTGATAAGCGTGAAAATTATATCAAAAGATGTGTGGGAATTCCAGGAGATTGGTTAGAAATAAAAAAATCAATTCTATACGTAAATGGTAAACCTGCGTTTGTAGCTGAAAATCAAAACTTAGAATATTTTGCATCTAACTTTGTCCCAAAATCAAATGCAATAATGAAAGAAAAATATGGACTTGAAGAAGACCGTCTAGACTATCAAATGGTTGGAACAGATAAATATTTAATTAATGTAACAGCAAGTGAATTTGATAAAATAAAAAAAGATTATCCTCAATCTAAATTTGAGCTCAACATTTCCCCTCAATATTCAGATACAATTTCTAGTATACCTTCTGGATCTCAAATGTTGAAAAATTTAGATTATTTCCCAAAAGATCCTTATGTTAACAATACAGTTACAGATTTTACAAAATTCCAAATTCCATTTAAAGGTCAAACGATTAAAATCGACAAATCAAATATTGCTTGGTTTAGAAGAATTATTACTGCTTACGAAGGTCATACTTTAAAAGAAACTAAGAATGGTATTTTCATTGATGGTAAAATAACAAGTACTTATACTTTTGCTATGAATTACTATTGGTTGATGGGAGATAATCGTTATAAGTCAGCAGATTCGAGAATTTGGGGATTTGTTCCAGAAGATCATATTGTTGGAAAAGCTTCTTTGGTTTGGTTCTCTAAAAGTGTAAATTATGGAATTCGTTGGGAACGCTTATTCAATGTAATCAAATAATGTCATCGCTTTTTCCTACTTCTTACTTTGGAAATATTAATTATTTCAAAACGTTAGCAAGCGAGAGGAATATCTTAATTGAAGGAAAAGAACATTTTCCAAAACAAACATATCGCAATCGATTTGAAATAATTTCATCTAATGGAGTTCAGTCTCTGTCAATACCAGTAAATAAAATTAACGGCACTAAAACCTTAACTGAAGATGTCGAAATATCATATTTAGGTGATTGGAGAAAAGATCATTGGAAAGCTATTGAAAGTGCTTATTCTTCGTCTCCATATTTTGAACATTATGGAGTTGAGGTTAATGAATTAATTTATCAAAACGAAACTAATTTATTAAAATTTAATCAGAAAATAATTGAACGAATTATAAATTGGTTAGATATTCCTTCTTCAATAAATTTCACTTCAGAATATACTTTTTCTGAAACTAAAACGAATGATTTTAGAGATACATTATGTTCTAAAAAACAAAATTACAATCATCATATTGTATATACACAAGTATTTGAAAATCAAAAAGGATTTACTGAAAATCTATCAATTTTAGATGCAATATTTTGTTTAGGTCCTATTGCAAGAAAATTAATTATTTGATTCCATTAGAAAAAAACAACAATAGTTACCCGTGTAACTATTTTTTTTGTATATTTGTACTGATTTAGGTGGTTAGGTTAGGTTGATTAAAAGGTAGAGAGCAGACGCCCGTTTGCTCTCTATTTTTTTTACTAAATTTTAATCAATTACTAACTGATGTTTTTCAATTAATTTTCTAAGATTTATCAATGCGTATCTCATTCTACCTAAAGCAGTATTAATACTAATATCTTCTTTATCTGCTATATCTTGAAATGATAAATCTTGAAATAACCTCATTTTTAGAATATCTCTTTGCATTTCTGGTAAATATTCAACCAAATCAACCATTTGTGTTTCAAGTTCAGTTCTTGTAATTTGATCTTCTATATTCTCATCTTCTAATTTCAAAGTACTGAAAATATTAAAATCAGATTTTAAAGAAGAAGATTCTGAAATGAAACTCACCTTATTTGTTCTTCTAAAATGATCAATAATTAGATTGTGAGCAATTCTCATAGCCCAAGGTAAAAACTTCCCTTCTTCGTTATATGTTCCTAACTTAAAAGTATTTACGATCTTAATAAACGTTTCTTGAAAAATATCTTCAGCTAAATCGCGATCATTCAGTTTAATTTGAATAAAACGGTAGATTTTGTTTTTGTGTCGCATCAATAATGTTTTAAATGCGCTTTCATTTCCCTGAATGTATAATGAGATTAACTCACGGTCTGCCATTAGTTTCATATTCATAATTCCTCGTTTTAGAAGTAAAACAATTATTCGTTTTTCATTTTAAAAGAGTAAAATTATGCTATAGGCTAACTTTTTTTGAGTTATTTATATTGCTAATATACAATTTATTCTATTACATCCAAGAAATAATTTTAAAAATTAAGTAATAAAATTTAAAGTGTAGAAATTATTGAGCGAACAGATTTAGATTTCTTTATTATGAAAATCTAATGTCAATCTTCTATAATCCTCTGAATACGTGTTATTTTCGTTTCTTATTAAAATATTGATTTGTTTAAATTCTCGAATCGTTTTTGAAAACACAAGAACAGATCGTTTTGATTTACCAGGTTTTGCAAACAAAGTGATTTCTTTAATACAATAAAGCTTTAATTTAAGACAATATTCTTTCCATTTTAAAGTGTTTTCTGTTGGTAGAATCATCCAAAACATACCTTCATTTGTCAGTAAAGAATTTACTCTCATAAAGAGACTTTCAAATGGTAAATGAGATTCATGTTTAGCTTTAGCAATATTAAATTGATTGTTTTGAAATGTCGTTTCGTAAAAAGGTGGATTCGAAACGATTAAGTCATACTTTTGGAATTCATCAATTCTGAAGGAGAAAAAATCTTCGCAAATTCCATTTAAACGATCGGACCATTTAGAAAGGCTAAAATTTAATTTTAAATCTATAAAACTAAGACAATCAATTTCTATTGCATCAATTTCTATTGTTGAATTTCTCTGTGCTATCATTAAAGATAAAACACCTGTACCTGCACCAATATCAAGGCATTTATTATGTGATTCAGATTCAATCAGTGCGCCTAAAAGCATTGCATCAGTACCTACTTTTAATGCAGAATTATCTTGTCGAATTATAAATTCTTTAAAGGAAAAGGATGACATGAATTAGTCCAGATACAAAGATATCAGACCAGTCGGAGCGTTAATAAATAAAATTTTATTTTCTCTATCAACTTTCTTGACTAAATCATCTAACAATGGAATCAATACCTCTTTTGAACCATTCATTACTTGAATAAGTGGATTAACAGATAGATCTATAACAGATTCTAAAACACCAACCTCTCCATATTGTTCATCAAATACTTTATAACCAACAACCTCATGATCATAAAAGTTATTCCCTTCTAATTCTTTCAAAATCGATGAAGGCAAATAAAGGTTTTTTCTTAGAATGATTTTAGCATCCATTTCAGAATTAATTCCTTCGAATTTCACTGCAGCAAATGGATGATTTTTTAATTTAAATGATTCAATAAAAAAAGGAGTTAATTGATTATTGATATCAATAAAAACATTATCAATATCAATATAATCTTCTGGATTAGTAACGTCCAAAAACAACGAAACTTCACCTTTAAATCCGTGAAGTTTCGCTACATATCCTAAATGAAAGCAATCTGCTTTATTCATCAATGTTAATTTTTATTCAGCTGAAGTTTCTTCTTCAGTTGATGCATCTGGAGCTTCAGTCGCTTCTTCTTCAGCAACAACTTCTTCTACCTCTTCTACAACTGGAGCATTTTTAGCCTCAATCGCTTTTGCTTTCGCTTCTTTTTTCTCAGCTTCAGCTTTCAAACGAGCTACTTTATCAGCATCTGCATTTTTACCTAAACCGTCTTTTTTAGCAACAATTTTAGCTTCTTTTTCAGCAACCCATGCAGCAAAACGAGTTTCTACATCAGCTTCAGTTAAAGCTCCTTTTTTAACACCATTAATTAAATGGTTTTTGTAAAGAATTCCTTTGTAAGAAAGAATCGCTCTTGCTGTGTCTGTTAATTCAGCTCCAACTTGAACCCAGTGTAAAGTTTTATCAAAATTGATATCGATTGTTGCTGGATTAGTGTTAGGATTATAAGTTCCTAATTTTTCGATGAATTTACCATCTCTTTTAGCTCTTGAGTCAGCAGCTACTAAATGGAAAACAGGTTTCCCTTTTTTTCCGTGTCTTTGCAATCTAATACGTGTTGCCATTTTTTTTTGTTTTATAAGTTGAAGTACGAAACTTCAGTTAATAAATAAATTATTTGGGTGCAAATTTAGTCAAAAGTTTTGATAAATCTATATTTCTATAAAAATTATCTATTTATCATAGATTTCAACTCATGTACCTCTTTTTGTAAATCTTGTAATGAACGTGATAAGTCATGATCATCCATTCTTATTTCAGGTAATTCAGGTGAAATATAATTTACAAACTTCCACATTTCTAGTATGTCATTCACATGAACAAAATAAGGCTTGTAAAAGGGGTTTGTTGAACATAATTGAAATGACTGAGTTGAATCTAAGAGATTATGTACTATCTTGAAAACAATTCCATCTTCTTTTGTTACGACAATACAAGGGGTTGCATTTCTAATAGTCATCCAATTTTGAACAAATTCTGCTATTACAAATGAACCTTCAACTACTGGAGGCATTGAATCGCCTTGAATAGGAAAAGTCCTATATTTTTTGTTTTTAGATAAAAATGGTAAATTAAATGTAGGTAATACTTTTAAATAATCAGGATCAGCATATCCACGAGCATAACCCGCACTTGCTTTCATTGGAATTAGTTCGATCATTTCTTCGTCATGTTCATTTACTATAGAAGTCAACACACGTAGTTTTTGACCTTTGACATCTGTCAACAAACCTTTATCCATGCGCTCCAATTCGTTTTCTGTAAAATCTTCAAAATTCTTACGAAGCAACTCATCAATTGAAACTTTAAAATAATCACTAAATGCAACTAAATTTTCAATATTAGGCTGAGCTACACCGTTTTCATAACCGCTGTAAGTTGAACGACTTAGTTTTAAGTCTTGCGCAACATCTTCCTGAGATTTTTTTAGACGCTTACGTAATATCTTAAGATTATTTCCTACTTCCATTTTCAATTAAATTGAATTCGAAGTAAAGATAAGTTTTTCTTATTAAATAAGCAAACATATGATTAAATTATAATCATCTCTTAGCAATTATAGGTTTACCTGCCGTTTTAGCATAAACAGCAGTAAATTTTGCACCAAAGAATATAATTTGAGATGAATAATAAGTCCATAACAATATAATCATCAGCGTACCTGCAATCCCTCCATCTTTTGCGAAAAAATAATGTGCTAAATAAGACTTAATTAAAAGTTGACCAAAATATAGTAGAATTGATGTTACTAAAGCACCACCCAACGCCAATTTCCACATAACTAACCCATCATGTAAATACCTGAATATCAAAGTAAATATCAACAAATTAGTCAATATAGAAATACCATGTTGAGCAAACTCCATAAACACCCAACTAACAGCATTTGTCTGAGTAAAGAATTCATTTCCAACTGAA
>CALPRR020000004.1 GCA_943326025.2 Candidatus Kuenenia stuttgartensis
ATTTCAATTCGTAAAAAATTAAAAAATCACGATGTTGAATTAGATGAATTTGTTTCTTATTTATTGAATGAACATGGGATGGGTTATGGAAATTTACCCAAAGGATTGATTCCATTCCATAAAAATGATCCGTTTATTTTAACACCTTTTCAAGAGCATGTTTTACAAGGTGCTAAAGTGATTGATGAGAATGTTAAGTTTCATTTTACAGTTCAATCAAAATTTAAAGACAAAATTGATCAAGTTATTCAAAATATTCAAGGTTTAACAGGTCAAGTATACAATATAGAATTTTCGGAACAAGATAAAGCATCTAATGCCATTGCTTTTAAATTAGACGGTGAAGTTTGTCTAAATGAAAAAGATGAAATTTTAGAGCGTCCTGCAGGACATGGTGCTTTATTATCAAATCTTAATGAAATTGATTCAGATTTAATTTTCATCAAAAACATTGATAATGTTCAACATATTTCAAAATCAAAAGAAACAAGTGATACTTGGAAATTTTTAGGAGGAATATTATTAGAATTTAAAAGAGAAGCAAGCAAAGTATTTGAAAATCCTTCTTTAGATGGAATCATTACTTTGAATAAAAAATATCAAATCTACAATGAAGAATTATTGAATAGCTTGTCAATGAATGAATTGTTAGATCTATTAAATAGGCCTGTTAGAGTTTGTGGAATGGTTCGAAATGAAGGTCAGCCTGGAGGAGGTCCATTTTGGATTAATGATAATGGAGTGATTTCTAAGCAAATTGTAGAAAAAGCTCAAATTACAATGAGAGGAGAGCAATACAGATTAATGGTTCAAAGTAACTTCTTTAATCCAGTAATGATAGTTGCATCTGGAAAAGACTTGAAAAACAATAAATTAGATTTAAATAATTATAAAGATGATTCCAAGTTTTTTCTAGTTAAGAAGAAATATAAAGGTCAAGATATACGTTTTATTGAATTGCCAGGATTATGGAATGGTAGTATGGCGCATTGGAATAGCTTATTCGTTGAAATCCCTTCAGATACATTTAGTCCTGTAAAAACAGTATTAGATCTTTTAGATTCAGCACATTTATAAGTCTACAAATGAATTGGAAAGTAAAGTTATTTTTGAGTTTTGGACTGTTAGTTTTTGTTTCGTTATCTTCATTTAGAACGAATGAGTTAAAGACAGTTGCAAATCTAATATTTTATAAAACAGAGAATGTAATTGTTTTAGTAATTGATGGTCCACGTTTTTCAGAAACTTTTGGTGATTCAACAAGAAAATACATTCCTCATCTGGCAAATGATTTAGCACCAAAAGGAGTATTGCTCACAAATTTTAAAAATAACGGTACAACAACCACTGTTTCGGGGCATGCTGCAATTACTTCAGGAGTCTATCAAAATTTAAAAAATAATGGTTTAGACTTTCCGAAATATCCATCTTTTTTCCAGTATTATTTAAAAGAGAAACAATTTCCAAAAGATAAAGCTTGGATAATTTCGAGTAAAGGGAAGTTGAACATACTTTCAAACGCTAAAAAGAAAGATTGGAAAGATGTTTATTCACCAATGTCATATTGTGGAAATAAAGGGTCTGGAGATGGATATGTTGGGGACGTAGAAACTTGGAATAATGTTAAACGGATTATTTCAGACTACAAACCTAATTTATTATTGATAAACCTTTTAAGTGTAGATGTTGCTGGGCACAATAATAATTGGGAAGGATATTTAGAAGCTTTAAAAAACACAGATAATTATGCATTTGAATTATGGAATTTGATTCAAAAAGATGAAAAATACAAAGATAAAACAACATTGATTATCACAAATGATCACGGTCGACATTTAGATGGACATAAAAATGGCTTTGTTAATCATGGCGATAAATGCGAAGGGTGTAAACATATTTATTGTATTGGATTAGGGCCAGATTTCCAAGTAAATAAAGTTTCAAACAAACCTTACGAATTGATTGATATCAGTCAAACTATCTCGACATTACTTCAATTTAAAATGCCGACTTCAAAAGGTAAATTAATAACAGATTTCTTTTAATTTATTTCTTTTCAATTCTCAAACCAATTTCCATAGCTGAAGGTAAGCTTACACTTGGGAACAATGACTCAATTTTAAACTTATATTGTCCATTTTCAGAAAAAGATAAATTTTCATTGATTACATGTTCACTATCCCAAATATCAAGTGCTGGTTCGCCGATGTATTCTCCATTATCATTAATAATCTTCAAGTTTACAATAGTTGATTTCTCAATATTTGAAGGTGAAATCTGTGTAACTTTAACTTTAAACGATTTGTATTTAAATCCGTCTACGAATCGGAATAATAAATATGATTTGTAATTAGTTTTTGAATCCTTCGATTCAAAATTAAAAGTCTTAATATCTTTGGTTAACCATTCCAAACCTGGAGACAACTGCTGATTTTCTTCAAAAACAATATTTTTTGATTGACAACTGCATAAAACAGTTAAAACAATTGAAAGTGAAATTATTTTATTCATCATGATGCTTTTAATTATTTAAATCCTGTTATTTTTAAAAGTAACAAAAAAAGGTTGCCAAAAATTGACAACCTTCATATTGTTTTTTAATTATTTTAATGATTGGATGAAACTGGTTCTTCTAAAAATTCACCACACCCTATATAAAATTGATGATTTTCAGTAATCAAATATGCTTTTCCTCTATTTAATCCTTCCCCTAAATCATGAAAGCAAGGACAACTCTCAGCGCTTTCTGGGTCAAAAAATTCCATTACTAATACAGCTGTTTTTCCTTCTTCACCTTTCATAACCCATGATTCAGCAATTTCTGAAGATGAACCTTCAGGTCCAGGTTTACTTACCAATGTATATGCAAATGAATTTTCACCAACGTATAAAACAAGATTTTTACCACCGTCATAATCTAAAGTCCAAGCTGGTTCTTGGCCACTAGCTATAACTGATTGAGATCTTCCTATTAAAGAAAAACCAATAAATGCTACAAAAAAAGAAATTGATTTCATGACCATTGTTTTAGTAAGTTAATTTACGCATTTGAAATTGATAAGTTGCAATAATAACGTTAAAATTATCAAAATCTTATTCTAAAGTCTTTAATAGGTTATTTGATTTATTATTTAATTTAAGATTTTATAATTTTCATATTTAAATCAAAATTAATATCACTTAAATTATTTGATAATCTTACTATTATTGTGAATAATTCTTTGATAAATAAATGTAATATTTTAATTGAATTCAATTGAATCAATTAATTTCGTAATATGAGAAAATTAAGTACTTTTCATTATATTATTGTTGCATTTTTATTGATTTCAACATCTTTTGCATTGATTTCAAGTAAATCAAATTCGAAACAAAATAAATCTAAAAATTCGACACAAGATTCTGCTGATACTTGGGCGAAAGAGAAATTAGCATCTATGTCCTTGGAAGAAAAGATAGGTCAATTCTTCATGGTTTCTGCTTATTCAAATCAAGGTGAACAACATCTTAAAGAAGTTGAAAATCAGGTTTCTATAAATAAAGTTGGTGGTATTATCTTTTTTCAAGGTGAAAGAGAAAATTTAGTTTCCTCAATCAATCGTTTTCAACTTAAAAGTACTGTTCCATTATTAATTGGATTAGATGCCGAATGGGGAATTCAGATGCGTATTTTCGGTGAGGAACGATTTCCATATGCTTATACTATTGGTGCAGCTGACGATATTCAGTTAACTGAACGAATTGGAGCAATGATGGCTCAAGAATGTCGAGAACTTGGAATTCATATGAATTTTTCACCTGTTGCAGATGTAAATAGTAATCCTGAAAACCCTGTTATTGGTTTCCGTTCATTTGGCGAAAATTCACAGAAAGTTTCAGATCATGTTGTTGCAATGGTTAAGGGAATGGAAAAAAATAGTATTCTAACGAGTATTAAACATTTTCCAGGACATGGGGACACAGATAAAGATTCACATTTAGAGTTACCAATCGTATCTTCAAGTTTAAAATCAATTAAAACAACTGATTTTAAACCATTCGAAGCAGGAATTAAGGCAGGTTCAGGATCTGTTATGATTGGACATTTAAATGTACCAGCTTTAGATAAAAGTGGTTTACCAAGTAGTTTATCAAGTAGAATTATTAAAGGTTATCTTCAAGATACTTTAGATTTTAAAGGATTGGTAATTAGTGATGCTTTAAACATGAAAGGCGTTTCTGATAAATATGGTAAAACTGAAGTAGTAGTAAAAGCATTCGAAGCAGGTTGTGATATTTTGCTTTTTCCTGAAAGTATTGATGAAGCAATAAAAGCAATAGCAGCAAAAGTGAATGAAGGAAAAATTTCTAAATTGGAAATAGATCAAAGATGTTTGAAAGTTTTAAAAGCTAAACATAAATATATTATTCAACCTAAAAGTCAAACAAAACATACAGAAGGTGAAATTGATTGGGCTAAAAAACAAGTATATGAAAAAGCTTTGAATGTTTTGAAAAATGATGGTGGATTACTGCCTTTAAAACAAATGAATCAACGAATTGCTAGAGTTAGTATCGGTCCAAACTCTTATGCATTTAAAGAAGGTATAGAGCGTTTTAGTAAAATAGATCATTTTCATTTTTATACAGCTGAAGAAGCAATTGTGCGAATGGGAGATCAATTAAAAAATTATGATATAGTTATCACAGCACTTCATTCAAATACTGTTCGACCTAAAAATGATTTTGGAATGCCTACAGGTTGGAGAGCTTGGATTGAAAAACTGCCAAATTTTAACAAAAATGTTCTTTTTGTCTTTGGAAATCCTTTGGTTTTGAATGAAAAAGCTGAATTTTCAAAATTCAATTCTATTGTTATTGGCTATGAAAATCACCCTTTATTATTGGAAAGAGCATCACAATTATTATTTGGTGCTGTAGAAGTAAATGGTAAAACAAATTTTACAATTTCAAAAGAATTTCCAATCGAATCAGGAATTAAATTAGCTTGGGGAGGAAGATTGAAATTCTCACAACCTGAAGAGTTTGGAATGTCAGATAGTGATTTCAAAGAAGTTGATAGATTAGCATTAAATGGGATTGAAAAAGGTGCATTTCCTGGTTGTCAAATTGTTGTTGCTTTAGAAGGTAAAATAATATATCAAAAACCTTTCGGAACTCAACGATATGAAGATTCTATTAAAGTTAAAAATACAGATGTTTATGATATAGCTTCAGTAACAAAAATTGCAGGCTCTACATTTGGAGTCATGAAACTTCAAACTCAAGGAAAATTCTCAAGTGATAAAAAATTAAAAGATTATATTCAAGAAGTTACTGGTTCAGGTAATTTTGGAAATATTTTGATTCGTGACATGATGACTCATCAAGCAGGATTAACACCTTGGATTCCTTTTTACAAAAAATCAATGAATGATGGGGTATGGAAATCGAATGTATATTCAACTGAAAAGAAAAAAGGATTTGAAACTCAAGTAGCTGATAATTTATGGATTAAAGATACTTATGTAGATACTTTATACAAACAAATTTTGTCTTCTACTTTAGGTGATAAGAAATATGAATATTCTGATTTAGGATATTATTTCATCAAAAAAATCGTTGAAAAACAATCAGGGTTAGCATTTGACCGTTATTTAATGGAAAACCTATATGAACCAATGGGATTAAAGTATATGCGTTATCAACCAAGAAAACATTTCCCATTAAGTCAGATTGTACCGACTGAATATGACAAATCTTTCAGAAAACAACAAGTTCACGGTTATGTTCATGATCCTGGTGCTGCAATGTTAGGAGGGATTGGTGGACATGCTGGTTTATTTTCGAACGCAACAGATTTAGCTTCTGTTATGCAAGTCTTTTTGAATAAAGGTTATTATGGAGGTGTTTCATACATTGATCCATCTGTGGTTAGTGAATTTACAAAATGCCAATATTGTCCTTCAAATAGAAGAGGAATTGGTTTTGATAGACCAAAAAACAGTGGTGGCGGTACATGTCATGAAATAGCTTCACAAAGTAGTTTTGGTCATTCAGGTTTTACTGGAACGTTAGCGTGGGCTGATCCTGAACATAAAATAAACTTTGTGTTTTTATCAAACAGAGTTTATCAAAATCAAGATAATTGGAAAATACGTGATATGAATATTCGAACAGATATTCAAAAAGCAATTTACGATGCAATAATTAAAGCTAAAGCTAAAAAGTAAAACGAATGAAAATAGGAATTGTATTGTATCCAACATTTGGTGGAAGCGGAGTTGTTGCTACCGAATTAGGGAAAGCATTAGCTAAAAAAGGTCATGAAATTCATTTCATCACTTATTCTCAACCTGTTAGACTTGGCAGTTTCAGAGAAAATATTTACTATCATGAAGTTGCTATTAGTGATTATCCGCTTTTCGATCACCAACCTTATGAAACTATTTTAGCAAGTAAAATGGTTGATGTTGTGAAATATGAAAAATTAGATATTTTACATGTTCATTATGCGATACCTCATGCATCTGCTGCTTATATGGCTAGACAAATATTAGCTTCTCAAGGAATAAATATACCTTTTGTTACTACATTACATGGTACAGATATAACACTAGTTGGTAAAGATCCATCTTTCGAACCAGTTATCTCATTCTGTATCAATCAATCCGATGCAGTTACAGCTGTTTCGGAAAGTTTAAAAAACGACACATATACTCATTTTCATACGACCAGAGAAATCAAAGTTGTTCCGAATTTTATAGCTTCGAATGAATTTTTACCTGAAAAATCTTTAGAAAAAAGAAGGAGATATGCTAGTGATGATGAACGTATATTGTGTCACATTTCAAATTTCAGAAAAGTAAAAAGAGTAGAAGATGTATTAATGATTTTTGCAAAAGTTTTAGAAAAAGTTCCTTCTAAATTAATATTTGCCGGTGATGGACCTGAACGTTATAATTTAGAAAGGCTCTGTCGAGAAATGAATTTATGTCAAAAAGTAATTTTTATTGGAAAAGTTAGTGATACAACTCATGTCCTTGAAATGTCTGATTTATTTTTATTACCTTCTGAAACAGAAAGTTTTGGTTTGGCGGCATTAGAAGCATTAGCAGTAGGAGTTCCTGTTATTTCATCAAATACTGGAGGAATACCTGAAGTGAATCTTCAGGATATTACAGGTTATCTTTCTGATGTAGGGAATATAAATGAAATGGCTGAAAATTGTGTGAAATTATTGTTAGATGAATCTAAATTTCAAAAGTTTAGATTAAATGCAATACAACGAGCTAAAGCATTTAACTTAGAAAAAGTATTACCTATGTATGAAGAAATTTATTATTCTTTAGTAAATAATTAGAAATCATTTAAATGAATATCGAAGAGACCTTAAGTACCAAATTTTCATCACCACAGCAAAAAGTGATAATCAATTTACGTTACACCTCAAATATACTGAGTAATTATCAAAATAATTTTTTGAGTGAATATAATATTTCAATTGCCCAATTTAATATTCTTCGAATTTTAAGAGGTGCGAAAGATGAGTTGAATGTTAATACAGTTAAAGATAGGATGATTGAAAAATCACCTAACACAACACGTTTAATGGATAAGCTATTGGCTAAAGAATTAATACTTCGAAGAAATTGTATTGAAGATAGAAGGGTAGTCTATGTCGAAATTACAACTAAAGGTTTGAAATTATTGGAAGTATTAGATTCTAAAATTCAAGATGCTAGTTTTACACCAAAAAATATTACTGATGATGAAGCAGAGTTATTAAGTAGTTTATTAGATAAACTTAGAGGGGAGTTTCATTGATTGAACCTTTCACAATAATCTATAAAATTTTGAAAAATAATTCTACCATGATTTCCGGAAACTTCTGGATGAAATTGAACACCAAATAAAGGTTTACAATTATGCATCATAGCTTCGTTAACACAAACATCAGATGAAGCTATTAATTTAAAATTTGGTGGAATAGATATTGTCTCACAATGATCTTCCATCATTTCTATTTCATTCGGTAATTTATCAAAAAGAATACATTCCTCAAATATTTCAACTGTTTGAAAATCTCGATCTTCTTTCATTCTTGATCCAAATGCTCCAAATGTCAAACCAATTAATTGATGACCAAAACAAATACCAAAAACTGGAATATTAGTATCTTTTAACCATTTAACTTTCTCTAAGTGTGGGGTTGGATCAATTTCAGTTATTAAAATGGGAGCTCCAGAAATAATTATTCCAAGTTTACCTTCTAAATTTTCTATTGTTAAATCCTGAATTTTAATTGTTTCATAATCCATAAACTCATCGACTATTTGTTCGATGAATGGTGTTTTTTGGCTTCCACAATCAATAATCAAAATCATAAATATACAATACCTATACCTTGTCTAACTATTGTTGCATTACCATCTGTGCAATCAACAATTGTCGAAGCGTTTAAATTTCCAGGCCCACCGTCTATGATTAAATCGATTTTATCATCATCTTCATATTTCTCATATATTGCAAGTGGATCAGCAAAATAATCTTGAACAGTATCTTCCTCATTATGTAATGAAGTTGTTGCAATAGGATTACCTAATTTTTCTACAATTGCCAAAATAATTTTGTTGTCAGGAATACGTATACCTATTTCTTTACGATTTGTATCAAAAAGACGAGGAATTTCATTTGTAGCAGTTAGAATGAATGTAAAAGGACCTGGAAAACATTGTTTTAACAATTTAAATGTTGAACGATCAATTTGTTTACTATAATCTGATAAATTACTTAAATCATGACAAATGATAGAGAAATTAGCTTTGTTTAATTTGATTCCTTTCAAATTAGCCAGGTTTTGCAAGGCTTTTTTATTGTATAAATCACAACCCATACTATATACTGTATCGGTTGGAAATATTATGATTCCTCCTTTTTTTAATACTTCTACAACTTGATCAATTAAACGAGTATCAATATTGGATGGATTTATCTCTATAAACATTTTTATTTTATGTATGTAATAAGTTTTTCTTTTTGGTTGATCAATTCCATTTTATTTGAAGAAATTGATTTAACTTTAAATTCATCAGTTTTTGGAGAGTTTTGCCCTAAATTTTTGGATAACGTTAAAGTATTATTATCAATTTTCCATTGACCTTTAGAAATAGGTTGAATTTTATCAATACCAGCTTCCGCAAATTTTGGGTCATTAAGAATTGTATTTACTTCAAAATAACCTGCTTTTTCGATATTTAATTCGATATCTGAAGAACCATCTGATTTTTCTTGAACAAGTTTCCATTTTCCAGTAAACAACATTTCATCTTCAGAAAGTTCTTTTTCGTCTTGTTTATTTAATTTAGAATTATCACAAGAATTTAATGTCAAAACTAATGAGACAAGAAAAATTTTTAAAAATAAAATTGAAAATTTTTTCATTGTTTTTTGTGTTTTTAGAATAATAGTGTTATTAATTGAAAAGTATAGTAAATAAAAGTACTAATTTATTTATAAATAAAACAAGATATTGCTTTATGATCACTATAAATTTCTTTTTGTATTTTGAAATTTGCTGAATTTAATGTAGGTGAATAAAAAATATAATCTATTCGGCCTGCTGGAACCCTTCCTGCATATGTTGATCCAATTCCACTTTCACAATTCTTATAAGCATCGTTTAGACTTTTACAAAATTGATTATAAGTGTATGACATAGGTGTATCGTTAAAATCACCACAAATAACAACTGGATAAGGCGAAGTTTCCATATGTTTAATTATAGTGATTGCTTGATCTGCTCGTTTTGGAAATGCAATTCTTAATTTATCTATCATTATTCTAACAGCAGATTTTTCAATATTAGGATCATGTAATTCATCTCCAAAAACAGCATATTCACCAGAATTAAATTTTATTGATCTTAAATGAACATTGTAAATTCTTAATGTATCACTGTTTTTAACAATGTCTGCATAAATACAGTAGTTATCATCATCATCATTTTCAATAACAACAGCTCCTTTTGCGATCATAGGGTACTTTGATAACATAGCTATACCAAAATTTTGTCGACCTTTTAATTTATGACTATAACGTTCATGGTAATCTTTAATATCCAATGCTTTGATTAAGTAATCACGCGTTGGGAATTCAGTAGGTTTGTCTTGATGATAGAATTCTTGAAAACAAATTACATCTGGATTTTCACGTTCAATATAATGAAAAATTGAATCTCTATTTTCATACTTTTCACGAGTTGTCCAATCGTATAAATCAAACAAACGTACATTGTAACTCATTATATGAAAACTTTCTTTTTTAGTAGGTAATACTTCTGGCTCAGAACCAATAGAAATCATTCTAAAATGCAATTTACCACCGATAATTAGTATAAAAAGAGTAATCAATGCCCATTTAGAACGAGCGAAAATCCATATTAAAAGTAAGAAAAGTGTACAAACTAATATAATTGGATAAGCTAAACCAAAGAATGGTAATATCCAAAAAGTACTTGGGTGCACAAACGGACATAAATAAGCTAGCAGTAAGCAAGATAAACAAATAATAGTCAACACTTTGAAAAGTGAAGTAAAGCTTAATATTTTCTTTGGTATTTTACCCATTTTTACTTTGTTTGAAAAGAAAATCTTTTTCAGCTTTTGTTAATGATTCGTATCCAGATTTAGCAATTTTATCCAATATTGCATCAATTTTAATTTGACGTTGCTTTGCTTCTAAATTATATTCTTCATCTGATTTGAAATTCGCTTGTCTACCACCTTTTTGAACCTTCATTTTTGGATTTCTTTTACCAAATAATGTTTGAAAAAGACTACCTATACTCTCGATAAAACGTTGAAATGCCGTTACAATATTTGTTCGACTATGTAAATTTTTTATTGAAATTAAACCTAAAATTACACCTCCCAAATGTGCAAAATGTGCTGTACCATCAGAAACACCCAAAGACAAAAAGTCAATTAAAATGAAGATTCCAGCAAGTACGATTATTTTTACAGGAAATAATCCAAAAAACATTACTTGAAGATTTGGACGGTAGAAGGCTAATGCAGCAAAAATAGCCATTATTGCACCTGATGCTCCAATTACTTGAGTTTGCCCCAAATTTGGAAATAAAAGGTGGGCAATAATCTCTAAAATACCTCCAAAAATCCCACCTAATAGATAAGTATATAATAATCGTTTTCTATCAAATAATTGTTCAAATAACTGTCCCGAAAAATAAAGCATCAACATGTTTGATAGTAGATGAAATATTTTTACATGAGCAAAAATACTCGTCACTATTGTCCAAGGAGCAACAATAAAATTTGATAACGATGTGTCTAAATGAAAGAAATTAAAAGTATAATCCAAATAAATTTGAAAACCATTTTCGCCAATTAATCTAGATAGTACTTCTATGAAACCAATAAACAAAAAAACACAAACGTTAATCGTTATCAAACGAACAGTCATACCACCTGTTCGCCATTGATTTTTTAAAATGTCTGAAAAAGAATGTTCGGTTTGCATTACCAAAAGTTTTTACGATCCGTTTTACGCCAAATAAAAATCATTATAGCACCAGAAATTGCACCTCCTACATGGGCCAAATGTGCAACGTTATCTCCAGGTAATCCATTGAAACTTCTATATAATTCCCATAAAAAATAACCACCAACTAGATACTTTGCTTTTACAGGAATAGCCATGTACAAATAGAACTCAGTATTTGGAAACAACAACGCAAATGCTGCTAAAATCCCAAAAACAGCACCAGATGCCCCAATCATTGGAGTAGAGCAATAACTAATGTAATTTGACAGTTGATTAATATTAATATTACCTGAATTTTGATTTAAAAGGAGATTTACATTGTTTATTAATCCATCTTTAGAATTGCTATTAATTAAAGCTGAATTTAAATCGTCTATATTTATGAAATTAGATAATTGTTGTTTTAATTCAACTAATTGATAAACACCTATTATATTATAAAGGGCAAAGGCTCCAAAAGCAGAGATTAGATAAAAAGTAAAGAATTTTTTTGCTCCCCAAAGTCTTTCTAAATAAGTTCCTAACATTACGAATAACCACATATTCATTAGAATATGAAAAAAATCAGCATGCATGAAAAAATGTGAAACTATTTGAAAAGGTTTAAATAAAGGTGATATTACATAGTATGCCCCAAGAATTTGATCAAGATCAATACCTTGGGATTCGTAAAATAACTTAATTATAAACATAAATACATTTAGTATTAGGATGTTCTTAGTTACTTGCGGTATGTTATTTAAAAATGAGAACATATTAAAATTTATTTGTGATTTCTTCTATTGGAATAGTTTGCATTATCTTCTTACCATTCGGAGTATGAGCGTGTTCAGGACAATTAAATAATTGATCAATTAATGCTTCAATCGATTCTTTTGTTGAAATAATATTTTTCTTTTGAGAAGCCGCATATGCAATTGATTGAATCAAAATATGTGCAATATCTCCTTTTTCTATTTCTCTGAATGCAATATTATCAAGTATTACATCAATGCATTTGTTTATATTTTCTTCTTGAAGTATCGTCGGAACAGCTTTTAATAATAAAGTATTTTCAGAGAATTCAGAATCAAATCCCAATCTATTTAACATCGTTGAATGCGA
Source organism: Candidatus Kuenenia stuttgartensis (assembly GCA_943326025.2). GTDB lineage: Bacteria > Bacteroidota > Bacteroidia > Flavobacteriales_D > Crocinitomicaceae > CAIUKX01. The sequence continues at coordinate 12,649 of CALPRR020000004.1, forward strand.
CAACCAATGATTTTTCTCAGATCCAGAAATTTCTTTCTCATAGGGAAATAAAAGTTGTTGCGAATGAATAGGATTTGATATAAAAGCAGACATTAATTGATCATAAACAATACGCTCATAAGATCTTCTATAATGAATTGCTAAAAGTCCTGATTTACAAGTTGTAATAATGAAATTACCTCTTAATATATAATCTTTTGAAAGCTCAACTGGTTCTTCAAAATCAATTTCCACTTTATCTTCAACTATCGGAGTTTCTTCTTGAATGTTGTAGAAATGACTCCAATCTTTTTGAGTAATCTCTTTGTTTCCAAAACCTTCACTTTTTATTGCATTTGTAAAGCCATAACTTGATGATTTCGATGAACTTGGAGCTGAAGTTGTTGTGTTAAATGGATTGTAATTTTCATTCACCTTAATCGTTGGTTCTACCGGGATTTCATTCATCATTGAAAGGGGAAGATCAAAACTAGTTTCTCTTTCAAAATCAAGTGTTGGAGCAACATTGTATTTCCCTAAAGCTTGACGAATACTACTCACAAGAATAGCATAAATCAAACGATCTTCTTCAAATTTTATTTCTGTTTTGGTTGGATGAACATTCACATCAATCTTTTGAGGATCAACAGTTAAATAAAGAAAGTAGGAGGGATGCGTTTTATGTTGAATTAATCCATCAAATGCTTTTGTGATTGCATGATGAAAGTATGAATCTTTAAAAAAACGATTGTTTACAAAAAGAAATTGTTCTCCTCTTGTCTTTTTAGCAAATTCTGGTTTCCCAACAAAACCTGTAATTGAAACAATGTCAGTATTTTCTTCGATCGGAACTAATTGGTCATTACTTTTTTTACCAAGTACATCTACTATTCTCTTTTTTTGATTGACCGCTGGCAAATTGAATATTTCATTATCATTATGTTTTAATGAAAATGCTACTTCTGGATGTGTTAATACGATTCGATTAAATTCATCTAAAATATGTCCAAATTCAACAGCGTCGGATTTTAAAAAATTTCTTCTAGCTGGAACATTGTAAAATAAATTTTTCACTTCAAAAGAAGAGCCGTTTGGACAAACAATCGGTTCTTGTTCAGTTACTTTACTTCCTTCTATTTGAATTAAATTTCCAACTTGATCTTCTTCTTGTTTTGTTTTAAGAGTAACATGAGCAATTGCTGCGATTGATGCTAAAGCTTCACCACGAAACCCTTTAGTTGTTAAAGCAAATAAATCTTCTGCTTTTGAAACTTTACTTGTAGCATGTCTTTCAAAGCACATTCTTGCATCAAAAATGGACATACCCTTTCCGTTATCAATAATTTGAATTAACGTTTTTCCAGCAGCTTTGATTATTACATCGACTTTTGTAGCACCTGCATCTATGGCATTTTCAACCATTTCTTTTACAACAGAAGCAGGACGTTGAATTACTTCACCGGCAGCAATCTGATTCGCTATATGATCGGGTAATAATTTTATAACATCACTCATACTAACAAAAATAACTATTCTATCACTTTTACACTCCCATAAAGTCAATAATTATTCCATAGTTTTCAACGTTGACATATTGACAGTTTATTATTTTTTATTTGAAATAGGACTTGAGCTTACAATCTTTTAATTTCATTTTCTTAAAAGACATTATATTTAAATAAAAAAACAAGATGAAAAAAATAGATAAATTACTTATTCTACTCTTAATGATTGCTTTATCATTAATAACTGCATTACATAAGTTTACAGGTGACTTGCCTCCAGAATGGTTTGTCAAGCAGTTTAGTTCAAGTTTAATTGGTAAAATTCCGTTTGGTATTCCAGCTAGTTATTTTATTATTTCCACTTTGGAATTAGCAATTGCCATCGTTTTTATTTTATCATTAGTTAAAATGGAATTTAAATCGACAGAAAATTTGAAATTCAGTGAATTAGGGTTCAATTTGAGTCTAATATTATTTTTGATTTTGTTTTTCGGTAGTTTCTTAATTGAAAATTATGAAAATGGATTTATAGATTTTGGATATTTCGTATTCACTATTTTTCTGAAAAATCAATTCAATAAAAAAGAAGAACGTATTTGAAAACAAAAAAGCTGTCCTAAATGGACAGCTTTTCAAATTCTTAAAATATCGTAACGAATAATTTACACATTTCCTTTTGCGTAATCTGCTAAGAATTGTTGTAACCCTAAATCTGTTAAAGGATGTTTAGCTAACGCTTTCATAGCACTTAAAGGTCCAGTCATGACATCAGCTCCAATTTCAGCACAGTTTATAATGTGCATTGGATGTCTAACAGATGCAGCTAGAATTTCAGTGTCGTACGTGTAATTGTTGTAAATCTGACGAATTTGAGCAATTAAATCCAAACCATTTGTAGAAATATCATCTAAACGACCAATAAATGGCGAAACATAAGATGCTCCAGCTTTTGCTGCTAATAAAGCCTGACCAGCAGAAAAGATGAGTGTACAATTAGTTCTTATTTTCTTTGAAGAGAAATATTTAATCGCTTTAATTCCTTCTAAAGTCATTGGAATTTTAACTACAATGTTTTTATGTAATGCTGCTAAAATTTCACCTTCTCGGATCATTCCTTCAAAATCAACCGCAATAACTTCAGCACTTACATCACCATCAACGATATTACAAATATCAACATAGTGCTTTAAAATATTTTGTTCACCTGTAATTCCTTCTTTTGCCATTAATGAAGGATTTGTCGTAACTCCATCTAAAACACCTAATTCGTATGCTTCTTTGATTTCGTTTAAGTTTGCAGTGTCTATAAAAAATTTCATAATATTTTTTTTGTAAAAATACATTGATTATTCTTCAAAATTATCCTGATTAATTAGGACTTTATGAAGAGTTTTAAACAAATTACTTAACGCCTTTCAAGTAATGTTCAAACCATTGATCCTGCTCCCACAACAAATGTAGAATGTTTTCTTTGGCAGAATAACCATGACTTTCTTTAGGTAATAAAACCAATCGAGCTGGTTTTCCAAGACCTTTTAAAGCGTTAAAATAACGTTCACTTTGAAGTGTAAAAGTTCCAGGATTATTATCAGCATCACCATGAACTAAAAGTAAAGGATGATTCATTTTATCTGCACTATTGAATGGAGACATCGTGTTATAAACAGATTGAGCATCCCAAAAACTTCTTTCTTCACTTTGGAAACCAAAAGGTGTTAATGTTCTATTGTATGCACCACTTCTAGCTACACCACAAGCAAATAAATCAGAATGAGTCAATAAGTTGGCTGTCATGAAAGCACCATAAGAATGTCCACCAACTGCTACTTTTGATCTGTCAATATAACCTAAACTATCTACAGCATCTATTGCAGCTTTTGCATTATCAACCAATTGCTCTAAGAAACTATCATTTGGTTCTTTTTCACCTTCTCCAACGATAGGGAAAGAAGCATCATCCAAAATAACATATCCTCTTGTTACCCAGTATACTGGAGAACCATAATATGGGAACGTAAAAGCATTTGGATTTGAAGTATTTTGTCCAGCGCTGTTTTTATCCTTAAATTCAGTTGGATATGCCCACATGATCATTGGCAATTTTTCTTTTTTCTTCATATCGTATCCAGCAGGTAAATACAACGTTCCAGAAAGCTCAACACCATCTTTACGTTTGTATTTAATCACTTCTTTATGAACACCTGCAATGCTTGTAAATGGGTTTTTAAAATTTGTAATTGCTTTTGGTTCACCTTTCTTACCAATTGTTCTCAAATAATAATTTGGATATTCAGTTGAAGATTCAATTCGAACCAAAACTTCACGTTTTTCTTTATTGATAATTGAAAGAATATTTTCAAGTTTATTTGTGTATTTTGATTGGTAAACTCTGATACTTTTTCCAGTCATTAAATTCAGTTCATCGATGAATGGGAATTGACCTTTAGCAGTATGACCTTCACCAATTAAACTTGCAAAAACATTTTTATGAATTGCTAAAACATCAAATCCGTAACTGTTTTTTTCTGTTTCAAAACTACCAGGATTGCCATAAGCATCTTGTTCATCTCTATCAAATAAAATTCTAGGTTTAATGTTTGTATTTGAAGGACTAAAAACATACGTTTTTGTATTTCTAGTATTCCACCATCCATCAACAACAATTGCATACGAATCGTTTCCCCAAATAATATCTGAAAAACGTTGAATAGTCTTAACTACAGAAACAGGTTGATTTGTAAAAGGTGCTTCCCAAGTAAATAATTCATCTCTAAATTCAACTTTTTTCTCAGGATCACCTCCATCTAATGCTTCGACATAATAAATAGTTGCTGGTTTATCAGCTCTCCAATACATATCTCTTTTACCAGTTCTTACAGCCATTGTTCCTTTAGGTAATGTTTCAATTAATGGAACATTATTCACTTCTTTTACCAATTCGCCATTTTTTGAAAGTATTGAAGTTGTGTAAGCAAAACGATTGTATTGAACGATGTATGAAAATGGTTTTTGGTAAGCAATTGCCATGATGTAATTTCCGTCTGGAGAAGGGTATAGGCCACTCCACATTGCAGATTCTTTCCATTTTTTAGTTGATCCATCTAATGTAACAGCGAAAATTTCAGAAGAAATTAAAGTCTCAAAATTTTGCTCGTCCATTTTATTTTTCAATAAATCTTGATACGTTCTGTTTTGAGCTTTTGAACCATTACTTACAGAAACTGTTGGTCCAGCTGGCAATTCTTTACTTGTATTAATTAAAGGTTTACGATTTACCGGTAAAAACTTAACTAATAAAGATTTAGAATCCTTCATCCAAGTGTATGGCATGCCTAAATTTGCATTTAATTTTGCTTCAGTAAGTTTTTTTGCTGAAGAAGATTGAATATCAATAATCCAAAGTTCAACACCTGAAGAAATTGTATTCGTAAAACTAATTTTTGAATCATCAGGAGACCAATTTACATTAGCTATTTTTGGATTTGAAGGTAAACCAGTTACTTGTTTTATTTCAGTTGTTCCAAATTTCTGAATTTTCAAATTCGTTAAATAAGTAATTGTACTTGAGATATTGGTTGTCGGATTGATTCGTAATCCACCTAATTTCATTTCATCTTGAGAAAGATCCTCTAATGTTTTATAATTATCTCTGTAAGTGTAAAGGATATAATCATGTTTACTATTCATGATGACATTTGGTGCTCTTTCAAAATCAACCAATTCTAGAATGGATTTTGGTGGTTTTTGAAAAGTAACATTCTCTTGAGCGAATGAAAATGCTTGAATAAATAGATATAAGAATAGTATTTTTTTCATTATAGTTTATTTTGAATTACTCAAATTTAATGAGAATAAGCAGAATGAAATGCGATTGTTTATAAACGGCTGGAATCGTTAAAAACTTATTCATCCTAAAGAAAAAATACTTTAAACCTTATTTAAACCAACTATATAAATTAAATTAGTTAAATTAAAGTATAAGCTATTTTTGTTTTATGAAGACTACGCGTTATATGTATTGGGGAGCTCAACTAATTGGATGGATTGTTTATGCAATGTTATTAGTTTTTGCAACATATGCTCAAAACCCAAAAGATTTAACAGTTTTGCATTATATCAAATTATCAGGACTACTTGTTTTAGCAATTACGTTAACGCATTTGATGAGAAATATTTTCATTAAATACGGATGGTTAGATATCAAATTACCGACTTTGTTACCAAGAGTAATTGGAATTTCATTATTAGTATCAATTGTATTCGCCTTTGTTTATGAAGGATTTTGTTACTTAATCGAAATTAAAACAGATAATTACAAGGAAACAACATTCCTTAATTTTTATTTGGAAATATTTTCAGTCTTGATTTTGATCTTGTTTTGGAATGCACTCTATTTTACTTATCATTTCTTTATGAAATCACGTCAGCAAGAAATGTCGAATATAAAATTAGAAGCAAATAGAAATGAAATTGAATTAAAGAATTTAAGATCGCAATTGAATCCTCATTTTTTATTTAATTCTTTAAATAGTATCAGAGCATTAATTGAAATTGATCCAAAAGAAGCAAAACAATCATTAACTTCTTTGTCAAATTTATTACGAAAATCCTTGATGCATGGGAAACAAAATTTAATTACAACATCTGAAGAAATAGAAATGATTTCCAATTATTTAGAGTTGGAAAAAATACGTTTTGAAGAACGATTAAAGATTGCTTGGTTAATAGATGAAACATTACATGATTTTTTAATACCTCCTTTTTGTATTCAGATGTTGGTTGAAAATGCAATTAAACATGGTATTTCAAAATTGATCAATGGTGGGGAAATTCAAATAAAAATCGGTCAAACTGAAGATAAAGTATTTTTTATAGTCGAGAATACGGGAACTTTAGGTTCTGATAAAGATTTAGGAATAGGTATTGAAAATACAAAAAGGCGATTAGCCTTGCAATACAAAGGGAAAGCACATTTTAATATTTATCAGGAAGGTGATAGTGTAATTTCCTCCATAAATTTCAGTAAAATATGAAGACTTTAAGAACAATTATAATTGATGATGAGCGTTTAGCACGTGAGGAATTAAAATTACTTTTAAAAGATTATCATGAAATTGATATCATTGATGAAGCTAAAAATGGTGAAGAGGCGATTGAAAAAATCAAGGTTTTAAAACCAGATTTAATCTTTTTAGATATTTCAATGCCTGAAATGAATGGCTTTGAAATGTTAAAACAATTAGAAGAGATTCCAAAAGTAATCTTTGTTACTGCTTTTGATGAATATGCTATTAAAGCTTTCGAAGTAAATGCATTGGATTACGTCATGAAGCCTGTTGATCCAGCAAGATTAGATGAATCTATTCAAAAATTGAATTTAAAAGAAGAAGATTTTACATCTCAATTTGAAGGAGCGATTAATCGTAAGGATAGAACTTTAACATTAACCGATAGTGTTTTTATTAAAGATGGTGAAAAGTGTTGGTTTATAGAATTGAATAAGGTAAGAATGTTAGAATCTGATGGGAATTATGTAAAAGTCTATTTTGATAATTTTAGACCTTTGGTTTTAAGATCTTTAAATAGTTTTGAGGAAAGATTAGATCCTGAACATTTCTTTAGAGCGAATCGAAAATTCATTATCAATTTAAAATGGATTTCCCATATTGAAAACTGGTTTAATGGAGGTTTACAAGTAGAATTAAGAGAAGGAGAGAAAATTGAAATTTCTAGAAGACAAGCTATTCGTTTTAAAGAAATAATGTCATTATAAAAATTAAGGCTCGATTATTCGAGCCTTAATTTTTTATATTAATGAAATTGAATCATCGTTAATTAAAATCAATCTATTTTTATACAGATTTCCAACAGCTTGTTTGAATGTTTTTTTGCTCATTCCAACTTGATCTCTTATTTCATCAGGATGACTTTTATCTGTTAAAAATATAGTTCCTTTTTTAGCTTTCAACATTTCTAATAATTGTTGAGACAAAGGTTCAATTTTAACATAACCAGATTTTTCTAAACGAATATCTAATTTTCCATCCTCACGGATATTATAAATAAATCCTTTAGTATAATCACCTCGACGCATTTTACGGTTAACATCATTGTTGTAAACAATTCCTAAAAATTGATCATTAACAATTACTTTAACACCTAAGTCAAATGTTTCGCATATTAGAAGTTCAACTTCATCTTCAACATTTAACTCAGTTGTGTCAGTATTATAATATTTCTTATGTTTTGTAGTTGCAACTAAACGATCAGTAGAAGTGTCTAGTTTTAAGAAAACTAAATAATATTTATCTTCTTCTAAACGAGTGGTTTGCTCACGAAATGGAATCAATAAATCTTTTTCTAATCCCCAATCAACAAACGCACCATATGCATTTACTTCTTTAACTTTAAGATATGCAAAAGAATTTAAATGAATGTATGGTTTTTGTGTTGTAGCAACTAAACGATCTTCAGAGTCCTTATATAAAAAAACAGATATTTCGTTTCCAATTTCCATATCATCGGTGATGTATTTATTAGGAAGTAGAACATCATTATCGTTCTCATCTCCCAAATATGCTCCAACAGAAGTAAAACGTAAAATTGTTAGTGCATTGTATTCACCGATTTTCATAATTTGAAACTGTTATTAATGTAATAATTAAAAGAAAGAAAAAGTTGCTTCTTGAGAATTGATGATCATACAAGGAATTTTTGGTTCATTGGTAATCAATGTTTGAGCGTATTTTTCAAATTGAGGAAGTAAACTAACTGAATGATAAGCAATTGCAATCATATCGAACTCGTTTTGAACACAATAGTCAATTACTTTTTTGTGATAAGGATCATTTGATTCAAAACGAACTAAATCACATGAAACACCATTTTCAATAATTTTACGTTTAACGATATGTATTCTATTTTTCATTTGATTCTCTCTCATGGTATCTCCTTGTTTTTCATATGCAATTGTCACTTTTGCATTGAAAATTTTAGCGATATCTCCAGCATTGTTTACAATTTGTAAACTTTCTTTAGAAAGGTCAATAGGAATAAGAATTTTCTTTAATTGTTTAGCTTCTGTTTCTTGTTGAATAACGACAAATGGAATGGAAGTGCTGGTAATTACTTTCATAGCATGACTTCCAAAAAGTTTTTGCATACCTTTCATACCATGAGTTCCCATTATTACTAATTGCGATTTTTCTTCCATTATTACCTTTCCAATATCATTAAAGAAATTACCTACTTTAATTATAGGAGTTATTGTTACATAAGAAGATTTTCTGCTATCGTTTATTATTTGTTCTAATTTTGCTGTTGCTGCTTTTAGTTCAGATTTATCATTTAAAATATGAACAACTTTAATTTCACATGTAATTTTACTGCTTAAATAAAGTGCATAATTCAAACCTGAGTCACCAACTGGTGTAAAATCATGAAGTACAATAAATATATTCTTGTTCATTTCAACTTGTTTTCTTCAAATATAGTAATTTAAGTCTATTTGAATGAATTTTGTTTTTAAACAAATCAGTCTTTATAAGTTGAAAATAAGATATAAACTTAAAGGTGTTTATGTGTCAAAAGGTTTTTTATAAATTGAAAAAAATCATTTTTTAATTTCTTTTTTTCCGTTTTTTTTTCACATCAGAATAGATGTAAGATGAATATAAACTATCTCTTTTCTTTACTTTTCTATCTTTAATTGTTCGTGAATTAGTTGAACTTGTTTTAGTATTTGTTGAATTACCAGATTTTAAATTTTCATCATCTCCAGGAAGTGAAGCAGTATGACTATTTCCTCCAGCGATAGCATTAGGATCACTTGGATTTATCCATTTACCTTTATATTCGACTTCTTCAACTTTACCTGTTTTAGGATTTTGAACATGTACAACAATTTTCTCATCAGATCTTTTGTTGATACCTACAACATCAGGCTGAAGAACCCACTTATCTTTAATATATTTAAAAGCATCGTAAGAAAAATCAGGAACATAGTAACAGTAGAAACCTTCCATACTAGGTGTTTCTGGAGATAAATGATCAAAAATAATTCGATTGTATTCAGCTTCAAATTTTAAAGACATATAAGCTTTTTCTGAATGCTCGTAAAACATTCTATTAAAAGTTTCTTTACCAACTTTAAAGATAGGGCTACCTAATTTTGGTGTATTACCAGTAAATGATAAAACGTCAATTAATTTAATGTTACTTGAAATTGTATTTGCATCATACCCTAACAAGGTGTATACTTGTTTGTTTCCTTTGGCTAATGGAATGATTTTATAATACAATGCACCATACCAATTTTTACCGTCTAAAATTTCTGAAGGGCGAGGAGTTAAAGCAAATGAATTATCAATTAATTCTGAAATTTTAATTTCATTTTTCGCTTTTGTATCAACTCTTAATATGTAACAGTAATATTTTTGAGATTTATCATCTTGCTCAACATTCCAATTGAACATTCTAATTAAATTGTCTTCACTTTTAATTGTTCCAATAGATTTTAATGAGGCAAAAGGATAATTAAAAGCATTATCTAATTGTATAGTTTCGTAAAGATAATCCTTGAAGATTTTATTTTTCAAAGATTTATCAGCGTCATTTTCAGCAGCTCTTAAATCATTTAAATACAATGACAGCTGTTGCTCGCGTACAAGCAAAACAGAGTCAGCCTGAGCAAAACTTTTGCTTAGTCCGAAAATTGTAAGTATGATAAAAATAGCTCTCATGCTTTTATAAACGTAAATGTAAGAAGATAGTTACGATTTTACAAATACGAAAATTAAAATTCACTTGTAAACAATAAAATTTGAACTTGAATTCAGTAATTTTAATCGATTCATTTCTAGCGAAATCTGAGCTCTATGGTGGGTTGAATGATTTAAGATGTGATACAAAATATCACTACTATTTTTTTTCAACAAAACACCTTCAGAATCATGATAATTTACTTTTTCATTCAAATCTAAATTTTCCAAATAGTCAATTGTTGTCAAATAATTGGATTGATTCAATTTTAAAAAGTAATCAATCGGTAATTTATCCCAATCATTTGATTCGGGTAATTCACCTAATAAACGCGCATTCCAAATGTGATGAATGTTTATTAGGTGAGACATTGAACGAAGTACAAAATCATTTAATTGATTTTCATTTTTCAATAAGTTTAGACACAATGATTTATTAGCGTAAAAATCAAATTCAAACTTATCAATAAAAAAGTCTTTCATTAAACGTTTCTATAAACTCTTCAAGTCTACAATTGTTTGAGTTGGATTAGATGAGTTAAAAACAAAACTTCCTGCTACCAAAACATCAGCTCCTGCTTCAATTAATTGTTTTCCTGTTTCTAAATTTACTCCTCCATCAACTTCAATTAAAGCGTTTGAACCTGACTTAATAATTAAGTCTTTGGTTTGCTTTACTTTATTTACAGCGTTTTGAATGAATTTTTGTCCACCAAAACCTGGATTAACTGACATAATTAAAACTAAATCAAGATCTGCAATGACATCTTCCAATACATTTACATTTGTATGAGGATTTAAAGCTACACCAGCTTTCATTCCTGCTTCTTTTATCGCTTGAATTGTTCTGTGCAAATGTGGACATGCTTCGTAATGAACAGTCAAAATATCAGTTCCTGCTTTCTTGAAATCTTGAATGTATTTATCCGGATTAACAATCATAATATGAACATCTAAAGGCTTAGTTGCATGTTTTTTGATTGCTTCAATTACTGGGAAACCAAAAGAAATATTTGGAACAAAAACACCATCCATAACATCGATGTGAAACCAATCAGCTGTTGATTGATTAATCATTTCAACATCTCTTTGGATATTTGCAAAATCACATGATAATACAGAAGGGGAAATTAAATGTGCCATTATTCTTTATTTATTTTTTGGCAAATTTAACGAATCATTATTAGTTATGAAGCGTTTTTCGTTTTAAAAGTTGAATATATTTTTCATCCTTATCGTAAATATCAATTAGAAAAATTAACTGATCATCCTTTGAAATAACTGATTTATATTCCACGTTAATTTCAATAGTGTTTAATAGATGGACCGTTTTATTTTGACCAAGTAAAATCAAACTATCTAATTTTAAAGTATCAACTTTATTGCAATTATCATTTTTACAATCATTTATCAAAATCGTTCTTGCTAATTGAATTGGATCTTGACATCTCATGCAACCGTGAGAAAAAGCACGAATATCTTTGGAAAACAATCCTTTACTCGGAGTGTCATGAAGATAAACTCCATATGGATTATTGAATTCATATTTTATTATCCCTAAACTATTTTTAGGACCAAATTCTTGACGAACCTTAAAGGGAAACGTATTTTTATATTTATGCCAATTAATTGTTGTTGGATCAATTTCAACTTCGCTTTTGAAAACTTTTAAATTATTTCGTTTAAAATAAGATACATTGTTTTGTGCCGCCGCCAACATTTCTTTATTTTTAATTGATTGTGGAACAGTCCAATAAGGAAACAATACAAAACGATTGATTTTTGCTTGTAATTCAGGTGTTCGTGTTTCCGTTTTACCGACAATAATTCGATGCTGCTCCTTAATTGAATCAAGAGAAACGAAAAGCATGTATTCAGGAATATTAATTCGAATATTTCGCTCTGAATATTCTGATTTTTTACGCCATTTATCCAATGTTAAAATTGTACGCAGAATTTTTTTATAAGTACTTTCATTCAATGCTTTACGTGTGTATAATCCAACCTTTCCGTCAGCGTCTAAGCCATTTTGACTTTGGAATTTCTTTAAGGCAGCTACGATTCCTATAGAGTCAACAGTTTCACTTTTTATTAATCCCTTTGAAATTAACGCTTCTTTCAGTTTAATTTGACAGTTAATAGTATCAGATTTCAACGTTGGAACATCAAATGTTGTCGTATCAATTTTCTCTTGTTGACAAAAGTCATAAAGATTAATTGCAAGTTTTAAATAATTCGAATCCTTAGGTCCCCAATTGATTATTTGATGAGAAATTTCATTTTTATTTAAACTTTGGAAGTTTATACTAGGTATAAAGTTTACAATTTCAGGGAATGTTGAAACCCTAATTGCTAATGTGTCTTTTTCAAATATTCCTTTTAATAAATCTTCGGAAAGAAGGGCTAATTTACTAGTGATCATCAATTCCTTTTGAAGGAAGTTCGCTTTCCCCCAATTAAAATGCGAGTAACGTTGATCTGGAATACTAAATTGAAGTGTGTTCTTTATTAATTCTTCAAGTAATTCCCCTTGTTTAGTTAAACAACTATCATTGATCCAAAAAGGTTGATAATTTCTTGTAGAATAAAGTGAATTTAAAAATATAAGATTTTCATCGTGAATACCTATAGAATCAATATAATCAGGAGCTAATGAGAGTTTAATTTTTTCATTAATTGGTAGATTTTTATTTTCTTCAGCTAAAGGATCAACTGAATTATTTTTACATGAAATGAGTATAAAAAGAAGTAAAGAAAAATATATTAATATTTTCATAAAATGAAATCAGTTTGTTTTCGTTATTTTCGTACTCACATTGAGTAAAAATAAACAAATTTTTCTAGAATGACTTTTTCATTATTAACTATTATTTTGATTGTTACAGTTATTGTATCGCTTCGAGCAATGAATGATAATAATCTGAAAGAGAAGATGATGTTTATTCCTTATTTGTGTAAGAACGAAAATCAATCGTATCGTATTTTTAGTCATATTTTAATTCATGCAGATATTCCGCATCTAATTTTTAATATGATGTCATTCTATTTTTTAGGTCAAATCCTAGAAATTGAATTAATTTCAAAATATGGTTTTTTTCAAGGTGAACTTCACTTTTTAGTTATCTATTTATTGGGGGCTATGTTTGCAACAATTATTCCATTTGCAAGACATCATGATCATTCTCATTATAGGTCTTTAGGTGCTTCTGGTGCCGTTTCAGCAATTGTTTTTGCATTTATTCTATGGAATCCAACAGTAGAATTATCATTGATGTTTATCCCAATTCCAATTCCAGCGTATCTATTTGGTGCACTTTATTTAGGGTTTGAATATTATATGGACAAAAAAGGAAATACAGGTATCGCACATGATGCCCATTTAGGTGGTGCAATTTTTGGTGTACTTTATATTTTAATTATTAATATTGAAAAAGGAAAAGATTTATTGAATCTATTTTTCTAAAAATTATGGCACAATTATACGTTAATTCAAACGGAACAATCATAGTAAATGATGGTCCAACAATACAAGCTGGAAATAGAGGTCACTTGTATGGAGATGGTGTTTTCGAAAGTATTCGAATCATGAATGGTAAACCTTTGAATATGGATAACCACATCAAACGATTAATTGAAGGTGCCAAAGCTATTAAAATTAGACCATCTGTTTTTTTTACGACTGAATTTTTTGAAGAAAAAGTTAAAGAATTAATAAATCGTTCAGAAATTAAAGAAGGCGGTAGATGCCGTATATCTTTAGACAGAATGATGGGTGGGACTTATGCACCAACTTCAAATGAAGCAGTTTATTTTATTGAAGTATATCCTTATGAATACAATGATTTTGATTTGAATTCGAAAGGATTAGAAATTGATTTATATACAGATTTAAAAAAATACAAAAACGGCTTATCAAACTATAAAACCAAAAGTGGTTTGTTATATGTGATGGCAGGCGTAAATGCAACTGAACGAAAATTAGATGATGTACTCATCGGAAATGAAAAAGGTGCTATTCTTGAAAGTTCTAGTTGTAATTTATTCGTTGTAAGTAATGGTGTTTTGTATACACCTGGTTTGGATGAGGGTTGTATTGCAGGAACTATGCGTATGCAAATCATCAACCTAGCTGTTTCTCATGGAATAAAAGTATATGAATGTAC
>CALPRR020000005.1 GCA_943326025.2 Candidatus Kuenenia stuttgartensis
ATGAGCCAGCTCTTTTTCCATTGTACCAAGCTCCAAAAGAATGAGCAGAATCTGAAAGAACCAAAATTCTACCTAACATTTCTTGTTCCACCGTAGCTGCTTGGAACATTGCTTTTTTAGCAACTACCAAATCATTAATTTCATTGTAATCACAAGGATAACCTCCAAAATCAACGGGCATTATCACTTTTGTTTTCGCTGTTATTGCTTTCTCTATTTCTTTATGTGAAATATTAAAATCAAAAGCATTTACATCAACAAAAACAGGTTTTGCTCCACAATGCATTACCACATTTGCTGTTGCAGAATAAGTATAAGCTGGTAAAATAACTTCATCTCCTTCGCCAACACCAAACCATCTTAATATTGTTTCCAAACCTGCAGTTGCACTATTTAAACACAACGTAGCTTGATTACCACAATATTCTGTAATTTCTTTCTCAAAAGCTTTGGTTCTTGGACCTGTTGTTATCCAACCAGATTGCAACACTTTAACAACTTCATCAATTGCTTTTTGATTAATATTTGGGGGTGAAAATGGAATCATAATATAAACTATTTATCACAAAGTTAATTAACTTGACAATTTATTTAGCAAATCAGAGGCAATCTTATTTCTATTAAAATGAATATTGACATAATTTCTTCCATTTATCCCCATTTCATTGATAATCGACCTATTATTTGCAAGATAATTCACCTTTTCAATTAGATCAATATGATTTTCAGGTTCGAAGAAAAATCCGGCTTGAGCATTTTCAATAAAATGTTTTCTTGCCTCACCATCAACACCTAACAAAAGAGGTACTTCCATTGCTAATGCTTCAAATATTTTAGAAGGAATAGCTCCTTCAAAAAGTTCTAATTTACGAAGTGGAACCAAAGCAACATCGATTTCCTTTAAAATACCTGGCATTTCGGTTTTAGTAACCGGTGGTAAAAAATGAACATTTGAAAGATTTAATTCTTTCTTCAGATTTTCTAATTCGTCTTTTTCAGGTCCTGACCCTTGAATAATAAATTGAACATTTGAAGGACAATTTTTATCCGAAGCTGCTTTTAGAATCACATGTAATCCTTGTGCATATCCTAAAATCCCACCATAAAAAAACAACACATCTTCTTCTTTAAATTGATGTTTTTTACGGAATCCATTCTCCAAAACTTTTGTTGGATTGTAATATTCTAAATCTACACCATTAGGAAGCCAATAAACATCTGTTGAGGGAAATCTTTGTTTAATATTTGATACAATACCATTTGTTTGACCAGTAACTAAAAATGCTTTTTTGTAACACTTCTCCTCCAAATTATAAGCTAATTTCAAAAGATACTTATTCGTTACTAAGTCTAATTTTTCTGCACTTTCAGGCCATAAATCTGAAACATTAAAAATCAATTTCGCCTTTAACTTTCTACTTAAAGCCATTGCTGAATAACCTAAAAACAATGGTGGTGACTCAACCATTAAAAAATCAAATTTACCAAGTTTTCTTCCTCGAAAATAAGAAGTTATAACAAAACTAAAATAGTTTAACAAACGACTAATTATAGACTTTGATTTTGAAACATAAATTTTAGCTCTATGAACACTAATTCCATCAATAACTTCTTCTTTTATTTTACCTCCTAAATAAGCTTCTTGAATTTCCATTTTAGGATAATTTGGCATAGCAGTTAATACTTCTACGTCAATTCCATTCGCCTTTAATCGAATAGCCAATTCATGAAGTCTATTTTGAGGAGCACCAATTTCTGGTGGATAATATTGTGTCAATATTAATAATCTCATTTTATCCTATTTTTTGATCTTTCTCTTTATTCAAATAAAGAATAGATAATAAACAAATCCAAAAAGTATAAATAACAATACCACTATGTCGTTGCAGCATTGATTCAAAAAGGGAATTAAAGAACAAACTTCCAACAATCAACATCAACAAATAATCATTTTCTTTAAATGCAGCATAAAATCCATAACCAATTATTGAAAGCAAAATTAGTATCCCAAAAACACCAATTTCTAAAGTCGTTTGAAAAAATTGATTGTGAGGATTCAACTCTTCTTTCGCTAATTCCTTTTGATTTAATAAATTTAATTCTTTTGCTAAATATTCATCTACATTCCCCGTTCCTACACCAAGTGGATATTTTTGAATGGCTTTAACTGCAGCTGTCCACATCACAATTCGAACTTCCGTTCCTGACATTGGGTAGACTCTCGATTTCACAAAAGCATCTGGACTTTTCAAGTATTCATCTGCATACCACTTCGCATTGTACCATTCCCCTTCAATTTGAGGGATATTTGTAATCGAAAAATAACCAATTAAAGGCATTACTAGAATTGAAATGTAAAAGATTAGCTTTTTCACTTTCTTTTTCAGCCAATAAAGGCAATAGACCCCAATCATAATGAATAAGAACAATATACCTGAAAGACTTAACAAAAAGCCTTGCATTAAAATTGCAAAAATCAAAAAAGGAATCATCCACTTTTTATTGAAATAATGCCATTCTTCTTTCCATCCTTTTAAAACAATTCCAATTGAAATCATTAAATACACTGTTAAATAAGTTGGATGTATAAATGGAGAAACTGAAGATGCTAAAACACATCCTCTCGTTCCTGTTGGTCCTAAATAACAATAAATTCCTTTAACTAGGCCTATTAACGTTATAAATAAAGTCCCTGAAATAAATCCAATGTAACTCCAATTTAATTTTAACTCTTCTTTTGGCTTGAATGAAAACAATAGTGGAAATAACAGATACGACAATTTATTCTCAACATATCGAAGAGCTAAAGGCGTATTGTGAGTGAAAATAGTTCCTATCAAAAAAGCTAAATACATTAAAATAAAAAGTGATCCTAATTTGTTCAATTTAAAAATCAACTCTTTTTTAATGAAGCCATAAACAACAATAATTATTAGTCCCAATAAAAACAACCCAGTCATTTTTGGAAGCACTACTACACCAAAAGCGACCAATCCAAGATAAATACTTAATAATTGTATGTATTTCATTTCGACTTTCATTTCCCAATAGACTTTTTATACAATTCTATAAATTGATCTGTGCAAGCTTTTCTTGATGCTTTTTCTTTCACCAATTGCTTATTCGAATTTTTTGCTTCTTGAAAATTAAGTTCCAATGCTTTTTCAAGTGGATTTTCCTCGGTCGTTTCAATAATTCCATTGATATTATTGACAATCCATTCATGAGAAACTGGTAAATCTGATAAAACAGGAATACATCCAGCAGACATAGCTTCCAATACACTTACAGAAGTTCCGTCCGATTCTGGAATAGAAATATAAATTTTTGATTTTGAATACCATTCTTTATTTTCAGAGGCATTTAACCAACCAACAAACTCAACTTTATCGCTCAATTGATTTTCATTTACAAGTTCTCTCAATCGATCCGTTTGATCACCTGAACCAGCAATCACTAATTTCCAATCACTATGATTATTACTGAAAACTTTAAAATAGTGAATGATTTGATCGATTCGATATAGAGTTTTATGTAATCGATTTGAATATACAATTTTTAATTTTTCTTGTTCATCTACCAATTCTATTCCATATTGAAGTAGTTGATATTTTGAAATAGAATTGTCTAATTTTTTCATCGCATCAACCATTATGTTTGCGTCAGCAGTTACAAAATTAGATCTTTGAAGTGTTTTTGTTGTCAGAAATCGAAAGAAACTATTTTTGAAAGGAATCAACAAAACGTCACTTCCCCATGCTGTTGACACAATTGGTAAATGCAATTTCGAAGCAGCTCTGGAAACAAAATAAGCTAAACGATTTATTTGATGAATATGAATAATTTCTGGTTCAAGCGTTTTTAAAATAGCTTTTAGTCGTAAATAATTTTTTACAATCGAAATTGGATTTAAACTTCTAAAATTGACTAAATGTTCTTCTTTTACTTGATCAAAATCGCATTTCTCTTCAGCCAATAGATAAATAGCGGATTCTTTCTCTGCCAAACTTTTGACATAAGAAGAAACATGAATTGAATTTGAACCGACAATTAGTATTTTCATTGGTTTTCTAATTTTCTTTTATGCACCATTTTATCTCTGATCTTCAGAAATCTATTCTCGAAATACTTGAATGAAAGACCTGAAATCAAGAAAGTCAAACCGATTGAAACAACATAAAGTAGTATATTTCCAGTAAAATAATCCGTTTTTAAATAGGAACCTAAAACTTGAATAACTAATAATATAATTATCCAATGGAACATATATATTCCATAAGATATTTTACCTAAATAATTTGCGAATTTTAAATCTATTAAATTCGCTAAAAACGAGTTATTAGCAACAGCTAAAATTAGTATTCCGAATAAAACAGCGAAAACTTCTTGTGTTACTTCAATCTTCGTTAAACAAATCTGAATGGTATCATTTAAGTAGATTGGAAAAGGCATTAACCAATATAGTAACGGGATTAAAAAACAAGAAATTGCAACAAACTTACTTTTGAATAGTTGAGCCAATTGAGAGCTATACTTCATTTGTAAAATTGCACAAATCCCTCCTAAAGCCATACAATTGTATTTTGAACCATAGAAAAAATTTCTAAAGAATGATTCAACTTCAATGGAAGGTTGTATCGAACAAATGATAATTTGAGGAAGAAATGTATATACTCCAAAAAATAAAACCAAAAATAAGAACAACCACTTCTTTAATTTTGAAACTATAAAAGGATGAACGAGATAAAACTGTTCTTCAACACCTATGCTCCATAATTGGGGACTTACTTTCCAAGTCAAATCCAAAGCATGCGATACATTTGGAAAAATTGTTAAACACAATAGCCAAGTTAAAGCGGATGGAAAATATTGGAAAATCAGAACGGATAAAATAATGATTAAAAAGTACAACGGCCAAACTCTCAATATCCGCTTAGCATAAAATGTTTTAAATGAAATTGTATTGGTCTCATTTTGCTCCTTTAACAACAAATAAGTAATCAAAAATCCAGACAACACGAAAAATAATACAACACCTGTATGACCAGAAGAATGAAGAAAATAATTCAAATGCAACAAGTTAGGAAAACCTTTTGATTGTTTAATCAATTCAACATGTCCAACCAAAACGGAAATTGCCGCAATTGCTCTTAATGTATTTAAACCTTGAAAATAATTCCTCACCTGACTCATTGCTATTTTTTTGAAGTAAGTTGATTTATTAATTCAGCCAATTTTTGGACTTGATTTTTACGGTGTAATGATGCAATCGCTTCAGCCGATGCTATTTTTAAATCATTATTTAATTTAGCATTAAAAGCTTCTAATATTATTTTTTTATTCTCAGTATGATCTTCAAATTCTGCAACGTAACCACAATGAAGCTCATTCACTAATTCAGCCGCTACATCATCTTTATCAACAAATGCAAGTACTGGCTTTTCTGCAGAAATATAATCGAAAATTTTCCCTGAAAAAACACCTTTATGCTTTGTTCGAGGATGAATCAGAATATTTCCATCTAAACGATTCATTTCTTTTACAGCGTCGATATAGTTTAATCCTGCATATTTAAAGACATCCTCTTTTATTGCTGAAGGAATTGAATAATTGTTATGAGCACCATAAATATGAACACTAAATTTCAATTCAGGATTCTCCTTCTTTATTTCAACCAATGCGTTAAATACAAAATCAGGTTTTCTTGCACCATAGAAACTTCCAAAATAACCCAATTTAAATTCATTGTCCTGTGATGCAGCATTGTCTAATTTTAAATCATGATCAAAGCCATTTCTGATTTCTTCAAAAAATGAAACAGATGGACATATTTGGCGAAATTCTTCTACAATTGGTTTACTCACTGAAGTAATTGCGGAAGCGTATTTATTGACATCTTCTTCAATTGCCTTCAACATATTTTTTGTATTCAGATCAATGTATGGATTTGAACTCATTTCATCTCTCATGTCTGCAATCCACGGAACATTGGAGAATTCTTTGCAAAATTCAATCGCAACTAAATGTGCTTCTTGTGGAGAATACGAAGAAATAATCAAATCAAAAGTCTCTTCTTTATGTCTTGTTTTTAACTTTTGAATCGTTGCCTTTTTCCAGCTATCAAGTGGATTCTTAACAATGTACTTTAATCCGATACGTAAGGCTGTCTTAGCGTTGTGCACTAATTTATTATCAGCTTGATTACTTTTTAGTTTTTCAAACAACTTATTTGAAGTAGAAAAGTGAACTGACAATCGTTCAGTTTTTTGAAGTTTTTCCGATTTTTCACCTAAACAAAATACCTCTACTTGAAATTCTTCAGACAAGTAATTTGCAAACGCATTCATACGACTTACAGCCACCCCATTTAATGGTGGAAACCACGTTGTTACAAGTGCAATTCGTTTAGTTTTCATCGATGAATTTGTTTATTTCTTTAATATAATTTCCAATAATGATTTCTTTCTTAAAGTTTTCTGAGACATACTCAAAATTAGACCTATTTGGTATTAATCCTTTCTGTTCAATTTGCATTTTCAGATTTTCTAAATTTGAAATTAATTCATTAGAATTTGTAGCCAAATAAGTTTTTTCATTTGGATAACTCCAAATAACTTCACATCCATTTCCTAACGCTTCAACAACAGACATTGAATTCCCATCATGCTTCGTAATTCTAACAAAAATCGCCGTTTTTTTCATCAAAGCAGCAACTTCTTCTTGACTTATCCATCCATGAAAAATAATGTTTTCTGGTGAGTCTAAATCTTTACCATCAGAACCAATCACATGAAAAATCATTGATTTAAAATTAGTCGCAGCTTCAACCATTTCATTATAACCATAAAATGCTTCACGTCCTTGTCCCATATATGAAAGAACACTTACTGTTTCATAAATAGATTCGTTTTCAGAAAATTCAAGATGTTTAAATCGAACTATCTTGATTGGTTGAATAACTTGCTCTAATTCTTCTTTCAACCAAGTAGCATCTGTAAAATGCCTTGCGTGATTGATATACTTCTTTTCAATCGTTCCATTATTAAATCGATCAATTGCCAGTGAAACATCTGTTCCTTGCCATTGCATTATTAATTTTTTCTTAAATCGAAGTACCCAATTCAAAGACCCACTATTATCACTTACTCCATTAAACGAGATCACTAAATCTGTAAAAGGCAATAAAAATAAAAATCTAATTTTTTGCCAGTACGAATAATAAGTATCCGCAAAATAATAGGCATTCTTAGCATCTAAAGAATGAAGATCATCTACTAAACGCTTTGAAAACAAAGGCAATCCATTCACTAAAATACGTTTCTTTGATTTAAATGGTGCTTTTAAAACGTTATGAATCTCTGCTGCGTATTTAGTCAAGACTTTATTCTTCCCAAATTTACCAAGTACTTTTTGACTTAATTCAATATTTGGAGTCAATTCTCTTTCTTCAATTTTAGCAACAACTTCTTCTAATTTCAATTTTGCTTGTTCAAATGTTGAAGCAAAATGTGAAAATTTAAATTCAAAAGACCAAATAACTTCGCATCCATAACTCAAAGCTTCCGTTACTGAAACTGAAAATCCATCATGTTCTGTTAACCGAAGAAAAATTGGAGAAGTTCGCATTAAATCAGCTACTTCACTTTCGGTTTTCCAACCTAAAATTGATAAATTCGAAGGATACTCAAATTCTGAATTTTCGACACCTAAAACATCAAATTGAATTTCTGGAAAAGTTCGTGCTAATTCACAAATCTTATCCATTCCATAAAATGCTTGACGAGATTGTGCAACATATGTCAATACTCTAATTGAATCGTATTTTTTAACTGTCGTACTTTCAGGAATGTATTTAAACCAAATTTTTACTGGATCAACATTTATACTTTTGACTTCTTCATACTGCCAATCAGAATCAACAAAACTTGAAGAACAATCGATGTATTTTCTATTTATCGTGTTGTTTTTGAAACGTTCAATTGCTAATAAACAATCTGTTCCCATCCATTGTAAAATAATTCGCTTTTTCCAAAAAAGAGCCCAATCTAAAGATAAACTTCTATCACTTACACCATTTACAGAAATTAATGCTTTCGCAAAAGGCATTAAAAACAAAAATTTTAGCTTATCCCATTTTGAATAATAAGTATTGACAAATACATATTTAACATTAGGATCAATTTCACTTAAATCCTTCGCTAAACGCTTTGCAAATAAAGGAAGTCCATTAATTAATACTAACATCGTGTTGTTTTATCAGTTTAATATACCAAGTTAATAAAATCATATAATATCCACTGAATAATATACTATATATCAATAAAGAAGAATAAATTGACAAGTTTGAAATGGCACCAAAATACAATCCAATTAATCCAAACAAATAACCTAAAGCACTCAATAAAAATGCTTTTTTCTGCTTCTTAAATAAAATAGGTAAACCAGAAATAGGAGAAATAATGAACATGAAAAATAAAATTGGAATATTGCATCTCGCCATTTCTCCAGCTAAACCATAATCAATGAATTTAGTTCCAAAAAACCAAGAAAACAATTGGGGAGCAAAGAAAAACAAAACCAAAAGAAAAGGTAATGCAAAAAACATAGTCGTTTTGACAGTTTGCTTTAAAAAAGGCATGACTAATTTCCCTTCATTTATTGCCTTACTCACTTCAACATAAAAAATCTGTGAAACAGAGCTTGTGATTAATACAATTGGTGCCTTTATGTATTTATTCATCTGTGCAAATAAACCTAAATTTTCATCTCCGTAAAAAGTTGAAATTACCCAAAAGATAATTACTTGCGTTGCAAAAATATCAGTGAATGCATGCAGCGAATTAATCATCGGGAAATCTTTGTAATTCTTCAAAACATCTATTATAACATTTTTTGAAAAGCGATTTTTCTCCCATTTTATTTTTTCTTTGAAAAGAATATAAACTACTGGTATAAATTGAGACAATAACCAAGCAATCAATAAACCATGAATACCAAAGCCAATGTAACCTAAAAATAAAGCACCAAAATTATTTATAATAGATTGAATAATTTTAATCCTTGAAAGCACTTTGTATTCTTTATGCCTTAAAATCCAATTATTTGTAACACCTAAAAATCCAAAACTCAGCACACAAATCGGAACATAAAACAAGTAATTCGGTAATTCTTTATCGTTGTAAAAATCACCAATAGAATTAGAAAAAACATAAATTAAACAGCTTAATAAACTTATTATCAATGTAAAAACTAGAGAAGTAAATAATATATCTTGCGCCTTATTTTTTTCTTTTGGTAAAGGAATTGCAAGTTCTAATCGACCACATGAAACTATACCGAATAAGGTTGATAAAGCCAATACATTTGAAAATACCCCAAATTCAGTAGGAAGATAGATACGTGTCAAAAAAGATGCAACAAGAAATGGTATCAATTGACTGATCGTGTTTCCTGTGAGCATCGTCACGAAATTCTTTATGAATTTTTTATCCGCCATTTTCTTCCGTTTTTATATTATGAATATAAATAATCCATAAAGACATAAATAGCCAATTAATTGGATGATAGATAAATGCTGAAGGTAGAAAAGAAGCTAACATGAACAGGGCAATAGTAACGATTAGCCATTTATTTAATTTCCTGTTAGATTTAAAAAGTTTAAAAACTATAAATCCTAAATAGAAAAAGAAAATCCAACCTAAAATCCCATAATTTGAAATAACTTCAATTAAATAATTGTGAGGACTACTATTAGTGCCAATATCATTCGGAACTTTTTTATTGGCATTTAAAACCTGAAATTGTCCAGGACCAACTCCTAGTATAGGATATTTTTTAATCAAATAAATACCATTATTTAATAATTTCTTTCGAATATCAGATGAATTAAATCCTGGATTCTTATTTTTCCTTTTAATTTCTTTATCTAATATTCGTTTATCCTCATCAGATAATGTTTTCATTGCATCTACTAACTTATATTTTCCTTTTACTTTTTGGATAATACTTGTTTCATAGAAATAACTATTTATATCCGTTCTGTCTTTTCCTTTAAAAATTGGATTTAGATAAATCAAGATAATAATTAATACTCCAAAAATTCCTACAAAGTATTTCATACTAGAAACAGTTTCTATACTTTTTTTGAATCCTGAATTTAGTAATACAAAAAACATCAATAAGATTAAGATGAATTCACTAATTCTAGCTGAACAATAAATTGACAAAATAAATAACACAAACGCTGAAGCTAGAATCAACCAACTATTTTCAAAACGTTTTTGATCAACAAAAAGTAGAATAAAGTAAACTCCAAGACAATTTAAAATGTAATCATTTGGATTATCAAAAATAAAAACCGGTGTATAATCCGTAATTGAAATTGGCAGCTTTGAAATCTTATCTGTAAATGATCCAACAAAATGATATCCTGTTATTATTTCTATAAATCCAAAGAGAATTAAGACGATAAACCAAATCCATAAAACCGAACTGATTGATCGTTTGAAATATGATTTATTTTTAAAAAAACAATAAGAAACAGATAAGATTAAGAACGAAAACAAATGAAAAATCCAGCTTCTAAATTCAAAAATACTGTAATCATTCTTACCATTCATCAACATCCATACTACTGAATAGAGAACGAATAAAAGAATAATATAAGAATGTAATTTAAACGATTTATTCAATGAAAAAAAGGTAGAAATAATCAAGGGAACAAATAATAATCCGATAATTAAATTGGGATAAATGGTCAAAAAACCAATTGAAACAGCTCCGATTTTAGAACCAAAAAAGAAGGTGATTAACCATGTAGATAAAAGTAAAAACAGATTTTTATCAGAATAAAACTTCTCTATTTTTTCTTTAAAGATCTGAATCATTTTAAACCCTTTACAAACAACAAAGCCACCATTTCTCAATGATAGCTTTGCATATAAATACTTATTTAAATTCTATTTTGCATAATTGATTGATCGTTTCTCACGAATCAAAGTAACCTTCACCTGACCTGGATAAGTCATTTCAGTTTGAATACGTTGAGAAATTGTAAATGATAATTCATCAGCTTTTAAATCTGTGATTTTATCACTTTCAACCATTATTCTTAATTCTCTACCAGCTTGAATAGCAAATGCACTTGAAACACCTTCATAAGACAAAGCTAACGCTTCTAAATCTTTTAAACGTTTAATGTACGCTTCAACTACCTCACGACGTGCCCCTGGACGTGCTCCTGAAATCGCATCACAAACTTGAACAATTGGAGAAATCAGTGTAGTCATTTCAATCTCATCGTGGTGAGCTCCAATAGCATTACAGATTTCTGGTTTCTCACCATATTTCTCAGCCATTTTCATCCCTAAGATAGCATGTGGTAATTCTGGATCTTCATCTGGAACTTTACCTATATCGTGAAGCAAACCTGCTCTTTTAGCTAATTTTACATTTAACCCTAACTCGGCTGCCATGATAGCACATAAGTTAGCTACTTCTCTAGAGTGTTGTAATAAGTTTTGTCCATAAGAAGAACGGTATTTCATTCTACCTACCATTCTAGTCAATTCAGGATGCAAACCATGAATACCTAAATCGATACATGTTCTACGTCCTGTTTCAGCTATCTCTTCATCTAATTGACGTTTTGTTTTTGCAACAATTTCTTCAATTCTTGCTGGGTGAATACGTCCATCAGAAACTAATTGATGTAATGCCAAACGAGCCAATTCTCTTCTTACAGGATCAAAACAAGATAACATAATCGCTTCTGGAGTATCATCTACAATAATCTCAACACCTGTAGCAGCTTCTAAAGCACGAATGTTACGACCTTCACGACCAATAATTCTACCTTTTACTTCATCTGATTCGATATTGAATACAGAAACTGCATTTTCAACAGCTTGCTCTGTCGCAACTCTTTGTATAGCTTGAACAACAATTTTCTTAGCTTCTAAATTTGCATTTAATTTTGCTTCTTCAGTAATCTCTTTGATGTGAATCATTGCGTTTGTTCTCGCTTCATCTTTTAAAGCTTCCATCAAATGATTCTTCGCTTCTTCTTCAGACATACCACTGATTTTAGATAATTCTAAAACCCTTTTTTGTTGCATTTTTTCTAATTCATGCCCTTTAATATCTAAAGCTTGAATTTTACCTTCTAAATCTGCTTGAATTTTCTCTGTCTCTTTTTCTTTTTTAGCGAATTCTTCGATTTTCTGTGACAAAGTTTTCTCTTTACTTTTGATTTTATCCTCTAATGATTGAGCTCTTCTCTCTTTTTCTTTGATTGACTCTTCATGCTCCTCTTTCAATTTGAAAAATTTCTCTTTTGCTTGAAGCATTTTGTCTTTCTTAATTGTCTCTCCTTCTAATTCAGCCTCACGAACAATTTGTTCTTTTTTCTTTTTCAATAATACGTTTTGAATCACAAAAGCGGTTACACCACCTCCAATTAATCCAATCAATAATCCTATTACAATTTCCTCCATTTTCAGTAATTAATTTGTATAAAAAAACCCACCCTGCAAATCGAAATGACTTGAAGAAGTGGGGGAATATATATTTAATTTATACTATTTTAAACTATCTAACTCTTTTTTTAAATTCTCAAGTTCAGTTTCTATAGAAGAATAATCAGCTGGTTGTACAACTTTTTCAACTTGAGTATTTACACTTTGTTTAGATGCTAACTGCAAAGCAGTCATAGCTAATAAATCTTGCATATCTTTAACTGCATAATTATCCTGAAGCATTTTGATTGCTTTATTAATATCATCAGCTGATTTCAAAACTTTAGCCTCTTCACCTTCATTTACGGTTAGAGGATATGTTCTTCCAGCAACGACAACTTTTAAGGATAATTTTCCCATTGTTATTTTTTTAACTGAGTAATACAGTATTCTATTTCCCTCACCAATTCATCAATTTCAGCATTTCTGTTACCATCGGCATCATTGTGCACTTCGACTCCTTGTTTAATTGTCGCTTCTAATTCCGTTACCAATTTCAAATTTGTTTGTGTAAACTCTTCATTTCTTTCTTTTAAATGAGAATTTTCAATTGAAATTGCATCCAACTCAGCCTTTAATTCTAAATTTTTAGAACGCTCAAATTCTAATTGAAAATGCAATTCTTTGCACTTCAATTTAATTTCTTCTAATATGAGCTGAATCTTCTCGGTCATTTCATTCGACTTTACTACAAAAATAGTATTGTCAATTGTATTATCAACATTTTTATTGAAATCTTTTACATATTTTTTTCAAAAAGCAGTAAATTTGGGGTATTATGAAAATTATTCTGTTTTTACTCTTCATTCTTCTCGCACCCTTTTCATTTTGTCAAATTGATTCGAATTCTTTCTATCATTCTCCTTTAGACATTCCTCTGAAATTAAGTGCGAATTTTGGAGAATTACGTCCTAATCATTTTCATATGGGAATCGATTACAGAACAAATGGAGTTGAGGGAATTAAAATATTTGCAATTGAAGATGGATATATCGCTCGTGTAAAAGTATCTCCTTTTGGATATGGAAAAGTCGTGTATATTAATCATCCTAATGGTATTACAAGTGTCTATGCACATTGTAGTAGCTTTTTAGGTAAACTAGATTCAATAGTTAAACAAAAACAAATAGAACAGCAAAATTTTGAAATTGAATTTTTGCCAGATTCTAATCTTATTCCTGTAAAACGAGGTGAATCTTTTGCATTAAGTGGAAATACTGGAAATTCAAGTGGTCCTCATTTACATTTTGAGCTACGTGACACTAAAACTGAAATTGCTTTAAATCCTCTAATAAACGGATTTGAAGTTTTTGACACTTTGGCCCCTACGATTAAAGGACTTAAAATATATGCATTAACGAAGGAAAGCTATCGATGGCCAAATAAATCGAAATTAATAAATGTAACTAGAACAAAGAATAAATTTCAAATCCCTAATTCACTGGTTACTATATCTTCAGATTATTGTTCTGAAGGAGGAATTGGTTTTGCGATCGAAGCAAATGATCATATCAATGGCTATACGCATGATTTTAGTTACTTTGGATCAAAGCTAATCGTTAATAATGATACTGTCTTCATTCAAGAAAATGATGAAATTACATTTGATGCTTCAAAAGCAATTAACACGCATGAAGATATTGAAGAGAATAAAAAAAGTAAACGAAAATTTCAAAAATCATTTAAAACAGAACAGAATCCTCTAGAAATATACACATTAGATAAAAATGGAATAGTTAAAATAAAACCTAATGATTCCTTAAATGTCAAATATCAAGTATATGATACACATAACAATACAAGTGAAATTGATTTTAAATTAAAAGTGCAAAATGGCCAAATCAATCAAAAGCTATTTAACATAACAAATCATCTTTCACCTGCTTCAGAATATAATTTTGAAGATACATCTTCATTCATTAGAGTTAAAGAAGGATGTGTTTATGAGCCAATTCCTCTTAATTTTCAAAATAAAAAAGGAATTTCAATTGGTAATGCTTCAAATCCAATTCATACTCCGATAGAAGTTAAATTAAGATTGAAAAATGCTGAATTACCTATTCAAAAATACATTATTAAAAATACAAGTTTAAACAAAGCTTTGGATACAAAATATAATGAAGGATGGTTAACTGCTGAATCAAAAAATTTAGGAACTTTTGTTATTGATTTTGATACAATCGCACCTTCTTTATTTCCGTTAAATTTCAATATGAATGATACATTGCTAAAAAAATCAACGATAACCTGGAAAGTTAATGAAGAAAAAACTAGTCTAAAAGATTATGATTTATTTATTGATAACCAATGGCAATTATTAGAATACGAATCAAAAGGTAGTTATCTATTTTATAGAAGACAAAGTGATTTCGTCGGTAAGCATTTACTAAAGATCATTGTGGTCGACTCATGCGGTAATAGTAGAATCTGGGAGAAAGAAATTACATTTGAATAAAAATTATTTAGTGCTTAATTAACATAAATCAAGCACTAAACATTTATTTTAAGCTTGTGTAGTTGGTGCACCGAAATTCATTGGAGGAATCCCTGAATTATCGAAGTCTTCAATAACTCCGAATGTTTGCTCATATTTTTGTACATTTTCGATCATCGCTTTCATGAAACGTTTTGCGTTCTGAGGAGTCATAATTACTCTTGAACGAACTTTTCCTTTCGGCATTCCTGGCATAATTTGAATGAAATCACTTACAATTTCTGTAGGTGAATGAGTGATGATTGCTAAATTTGAATAAACTCCTAAAGCAATATCTTCAGTTAATTCAATATTCATTTGATTTTCGTTTTCTTCCATAATATTAGATTTAAAAAAAGGGGCTACTAAGTAGCCCCTTTTGAATTATTTAATTTTAAATTACTTTGCAGACATTGCTTCGTAATCTTCTTTTGATGCTACGATCATGTTTTGGAAACTTCTCACACCTGTTCCTGATGGAATTAAATGTCCAACGATAACGTTTTCTTTTAATCCTAACAAGTGATCTTCTTTTCCTGATAATGCAGCCTCGTTCAATACTTTTGTTGTTTCTTGGAAAGAAGCAGCAGAAATAAATGATTGGGTTTGAAGAGAAGCTCTTGTGATACCTTGTAATAATGGAGTTGAAGTTGCAGGAACTGCATCTCTAGCTTCCACTAATCGTTTATCTTCACGTTTCAATTGAGAATTTTCATCTCTTAATTTACGAGCAGATAATATCATACCTGGTTTCAATGCAGTAGAATCTCCAGCATCAACAACTACTTTCATACCATAAATACCATCATTCTCTTCCATGATCTCTACTTTACGTACAGATTGTCCTTCTAAGAATTTAGTATCTCCAGAGTCAATAATTTCTGATTTTAACATCATTTGACGTACAATCACCTCAAAATGTTTATCATTAATTTTTACCCCTTGTAAACGGTATACCTCTTGAATTTCGTTAACAATGTACTCTTGTACTTTTGTTGGACCTTCAATATTTAAGATATCATTTGGAGTAATTGCTCCATCTGATAAAGGTTGTCCTGCACGAATGAAATCGTTTTCTTGAACTAAAATATGTTTAGAAAGTGGAACTAAGTATTTACGAACTTCACCTGTTTTAGATGTAATTTGAATTTCTCTATTTCCTCTTTTGATTTTACCATATTCAGCAATACCATCAATTTCAGACACGATAGCTGGGTTTGAAGGATTTCTTGCCTCGAATAACTCAGTTACACGTGGTAAACCTCCTGTAATATCCCCAGTTTTACCTGATGATCTTGGGATTTTCACCAAGATTTCACCTGCTTCTAATACATCACCTTCTTTTACAGAAATGTGAGCACTAACTGGTAAACTGTATTCTCTTAATATTTCTTTCGTTTTAGGATCGATAATATGAATAGAAGGGTTTTTCTTTTTGTCTCTAGATTCGATAATTACTTTCTCAGCAAATCCTGTTTGCTCATCCACTTCTTCTCTACAAGTTACACCTTCTAAAATACTATCAAATACTACCTTACCGTTTACTTCAGAAACGATTACAGCATTGTACTGATCCCATTTACAAATAACATCACCTTTTTTGATTTTTCCACCAGCTTGGTTAAATACCATTTCAGATCCATAAGGAATGTTTGTATTCATTAATACAATTCCTGTTTTCTCATCAACAATTTTTAATTCAGCAGAACGTCCAATCACAACATTTTTAACAGTTCCATCAGCATTTTTCTTCTCGATAGTTCTTAACTCTTCGATTTCTAATACCCCTGAAGCTTTTGCTTTCAAATCAGATTCACTACCTGTATTCGAAGCAGTACCCCCAACGTGGAATGTACGTAATGTCAACTGTGTTCCTGGCTCTCCAATTGATTGTGCAGCAATTACACCAACAGAATCTCCTATTTGAGCAAGTCTATGATTTGATAAGTTTCTTCCGTAACATTTAGAACAAACACCTCTTCTCATTTCACATGTAAGAACTGAACGAATTTCAACTTCATCAATTCCAGCTTTCTCAATTGCAGTTGCAGTAGATTCTAAAATTAACTCTCCAGCAGCAACAATTAATTCTTCAGTTTCTGGATTGAAAATATCATGAACAGAAGTTCTTCCTAAAATACGATCATATAATGGCTCAACAATTTCATCATTTTTCATTAATGCTGTAGCTGTTAATCCTCTTAACGTACCACAATCATTACTGTTAATAACAACATCTTGAGCAACATCTACTAAACGTCTTGTTAAGTAACCAGCATCAGCCGTTTTCAAGGCTGTATCCGCTAAACCTTTACGAGCACCGTGTGTAGAGATAAAGTATTCTAAGATCGATAATCCTTCTTTAAAGTTAGAAAGAATCGGATTTTCAATAATATCTTGACTTGAAGCACCAGATTTTTGTGGTTTCGCCATCAATCCCCTCATACCTGATAACTGACGAATTTGTTCTTTAGAACCCCTTGCGCCAGAATCGTACATCATGTAGATTGAGTTGAAACCTTGCATATCATTTTTCAATTGATCCATCAAAATGTTAGTCAATCTTGAATTTGTATGCGTCCAGATATCAATAATTTGGTTGTAACGTTCGTTATTTGTAATTAAACCCATGTTGTAATTACCCATAACTTCAGTCACTTCAGTCTCGGCTTTAGCAACTAATTCTTCTTTCTCTTTAGGAATAATAATATCATCTAAGTTGAATGACAAACCACCTTTGAAGGCCATATCATAACCAATTTCTTTGATATCATCTAAGAATTGAGCTGTACGAGATGTACCAGAAACTTTTAATACGTTACCAATAATATCTCTTAATGCTTTTTTAGTTAATACATCATTGATGTAACCAACTTCTCTTGGAACTAACTCGTTAAATAAAACTCTACCACAAGTTGTTTCAATCATTTGCAATGTAGGAACACCATTTTCATCTAAATCATAAGTTTTCACTTTGATATGAGCATGAAGATCTAATTGTTTCTCATTGTAAGCAATAATAACTTCTTCTGGAGAATAGAAAATTCCATCTTCTCCTTTAACAATAACATCGTCTTTTGTTCTTTTACCTTTTGTAATGTAATATAGACCCAAGACCATATCTTGTGAAGGTACAGCAATCGGTGCACCATTCGCAGGATTTAAGATATTGTGAGAAGCCAACATTAATAATTGTGCTTCTAAAATTGCAGCGTTACCTAATGGTAAGTGAACCGCCATCTGATCCCCATCGAAATCGGCATTGAAGGCTGTTGTTACCAACGGGTGTAAACGAATCGCTTTTCCTTCAATTAATTTTGGTTGGAAAGCTTGAATACCAAGTCTGTGAAGAGTTGGGGCACGGTTCAAAAGAACTGGATGTCCTTTCAATACGCTTTCCAAAATATCCCAAACAACTGGTTCTTTTTTATCAACGATTTTTTTAGCCGATTTAACTGTTTTCACAATACCACGCTCAATCATTTTACGAATGATAAACGGTTTGTAAAGCTCTGCAGCCATATCTTTAGGTAAACCACACTCATGTAATTTCAAGAATGGTCCAACAACAATTACCGAACGTGCAGAATAATCAACACGTTTACCCAATAAGTTTTGACGGAAACGACCTTGTTTACCTTTTAATGAATCAGATAAAGATTTTAAAGGTCTGTTAGATTCAGTTTTAACAGCACTAGATTTTCTAGAGTTATCAAATAATGAATCTACAGATTCTTGAAGCATACGCTTTTCATTACGTAAAATTACTTCAGGAGCTTTAATTTCGATTAATCGTTTCAAACGGTTGTTACGAATAATAACACGTCTGTATAAATCATTTAAATCTGAAGTTGCAAAACGACCTCCATCCAATGGAACTAAAGGACGTAATTCTGGTGGAATAACAGGAACAACTTTGATCACCATCCATTCAGGACGGTTATCAATTCTCTCCTGAGATTCACGCATAGATTCAACAACTTGTAATCTTTTTAACGCCTCATTTTTACGTTGCATAGACGTTTCCGTGTTTGCTTGGTGACGTAAATCATATGAAGTTTGTTCAAGATCTAAAGTTTTCAATAAATCGTAAAGCGCTTCAGCACCCATTTTTGCAACAAATTTATTTGGATCTGTATCCTCTAAATATTGATTCTCTTTTGGAAGAGTATCTAAAATATCTAAATACTCCTCTTCTGCTAAGAAATCCAATCTATTTAAAGCTGAACCATCTGCATTTGTTGCAATACCTCCTTGGATTACTACAAAACGCTCGTAGTAAATAATTTGGTCTAATTTTTTTGTAGGTAAACCTAATAAGTATCCAATTTTGTTTGGAAGAGAACGGAAGTACCAAATATGTGCTACTGGAACAACTAATGAAATATGTCCCATACGCTCACGACGTACTTTTTTCTCTGTTACTTCAACCCCACAACGGTCACAAACGATTCCTTTATAACGGATTCTTTTGTATTTACCACAGTGACATTCGTAATCTTTAACAGGTCCAAATATTCTTTCACAAAATAAACCATCTCTTTCCGGTTTGTATGTACGATAATTAATCGTTTCCGGCTTTAAAACTTCTCCGCTAGATTGCTCTAACATTAACTCTGGAGAAGCTAAAGAGATCGTAATTTTATTAAAACTACTTTGTGTTTTTGGTGTTTCTTTTCTGTAAGCCATAATATTGCTTAATCTATAATTCTACTTATCGAACAATTAATCTAATGAAATGTTTAGACATAAACCTCTCAACTCATGTAATAATACATTGAATGATTCTGGAATACCAGGCTCAGGAATATTGTCTCCTTTCACGATTGCTTCATATGCTTTAGCACGTCCATTTACATCATCCGACTTAACAGTCAAGATTTCTTGTAATAAGTTCGCAGCACCAAACGCTTCAAGAGCCCAAACCTCCATCTCACCAAATCTTTGACCTCCAAACTGAGCCTTACCACCAAGTGGTTGCTGAGTAATAAGAGAGTATGGTCCGATAGAACGAGCGTGCATTTTGTCATCAACCATGTGGGCTAATTTCAACATGTAAATTACACCAACTGTAGCAGTTTGGTGGAAACGCTCACCTGTACCTCCATCATATAAGTAAGTCTTACCTGATTTTGGAACCCCAGCTTTAGCTGTCCATTCATCAATTTCATATGGTTTAGCACCATCAAAAATAGGTGTAGCAAATTTAACTCCTAATTTTTGACCAGCCCAACCTAAAACTGTTTCGTAAACCTGTCCTAAGTTCATACGAGAAGGTACCCCTAATGGATTTAACACGATATCAACCGGTGTTCCATCTTCTAAGAATGGCATATCTTCAGCACGAACAATATTTGCAACAATTCCTTTGTTACCGTGACGACCAGCCATTTTATCACCAACTTTTAACTTACGTTTTTTAGCGATATAAACTTTTGCCATTTTAACAATTCCTGCTGGTAACTCATCACCAACTGAAATGTGGAATTTTTTACGTTTAAAAGTTCCTAATAAGTCATTTGCTTTAATGTTAAAGTTGTGAATTACACGACCAATTAACGTATTCAAATGAGCTTCAGCAGTCCAATTAGTTGGATTTACAATTGTATAATCAATTGCAAAAAGGTTTTTCTGAGTGAATTTTGTACCTTTTTTAATAATCTCCTCACGGAAGTTATTGAATACTCCATTCGACTTAGTTTCACCAACAACTTGTAATAACTTGTCAACTAATTTTTCTTTTAATACTGCAAAATCTTTTTCATAATCAGCATCAAGGCTTTCCAAAATTGGTTTATCTTGTGCTTTAGATTTTCTATCTTTTACAGCTCTAGAGAATAATTTTTTATCGATAACTACACCTCTTAAAGAAGGACCTGCTTTCAAAGAAGCATCTTTAACATCTCCTGCTTTATCACCGAAGATTGCTCTTAACAATTTCTCTTCTGGTGAAGGATCAGTTTCCCCTTTTGGAGTGATTTTACCAATTAAAATATCTCCTTCTTTAATCTCAGCTCCAATTCGGATTAATCCGTTTTCGTCAAGATCTTTAGTAGCTTCTTCACTAACATTTGGAATATCAGAAGTTAACTCTTCCATACCACGTTTAGTATCACGAACATCTACTGTATATTCATCAATGTGAATAGAAGTAAATACATCATCTCTAACAACTCTTTCAGAGATTACAATCGCATCCTCAAAGTTATAACCTTTCCATGGCATGAAAGCCACTTTTAAGTTTTGCCCTAAAGCTAATTCACCTTGTTGCGTAGCGTAACCTTCACAAAGAACTTGTCCTTTTTCAACTCTATCACCTTTCTTAACGATTGGTTTCAAGTTCATACAAGTACTTTGATTTGTTTTAGCAAATTTAGTTAAAGTGTATTTTGTCACTTCACTATCAAAACTTACTAATTTATCATCTTCAGTCCAATCATAACGAATAACGATCTCATTCGCATCAACGTATTCAACAACACCTGAATTCTCAGCGTTGATTAATACTCTAGAATCTCTAGCAACTAATCTTTCAATACCTGTTCCAACGATTGGTGAATTTGGTTTCAACAAAGGAACAGCTTGACGTTGCATGTTAGATCCCATCAATGCACGGTTGGCATCATCATGCTCTAAGAAAGGAATTGAAGAAGCGGCAATCGAAGCAATTTGATTTGCTCCAACATCCATTAAATGTAAATTTCCTGGTTTAACAACTGGGAAATCACCTTCATATCTCGCCTTAACAACATCTGTTAAGAAATTACCATCATTATCAATAATAGCATTTGCTTGTGCGATAATTTTTGAATCTTCCTCTTCAGCAGATAAATAAACTGGTTCTTCTGTTAAAACAGCTTTACCACCATCTACTCTTCTGTATGGAGTTTCAATAAATCCTAATTTATTAACCTTAGCAAATACACATAAAGATGAAATCAAACCAATGTTTGGTCCCTCTGGTGTTTCGATTGTACATAAACGTCCATAATGTGTGTAGTGAACATCACGTACCTCGAATCCTGCTCTTTCTCTAGAAAGTCCACCAGGCCCTAGTGCTGAAAGTCTTCTCTTGTGAGTTACTTCAGAAAGAGGATTGGTTTGATCCATAAACTGAGATAACTGATTCGTACCAAAGAACGAATTAATTACTGAAGAAAGTGTCTTCGCATTAATTAAATCGATCGGTGTAAAAACCTCATTATCTCTAACATTCATACGCTCACGAATAGTTCTAGCCATTCTAGCTAAACCAACACCGAATTGCGCATATAATTGTTCACCTACAGTTCTAACACGACGATTAGATAAGTGATCAATATCATCAACATCTGCTTTCGAATTAACTAATTCGATCAAATATTTAATGATTAAAATGATATCATTTTTAGTCAATACTCTAGATTGCTCAGAAATATCGATTCCTAATTTTTTATTCAAACGGAAACGACCTACCTCACCTAAATCATAACGAGTATCAGAGAAGAATAATTTTTCAAAAACTCCTTTTGCAGTTTCATAATCTGGTGGTTCAGCGTTACGTAACTGTCTATAAATATGCTCTACAGCCTCTTTTTCAGAGTTTGAAGTATCTTTTTGTAAAGTATTGTAAATTAATGTGAAATCAGCACTATTCACATCTTCTTTATGAAGAATAATAGTTTTAACTCCTGAATCTACAATTAAATCAACGTGGAAATCTTCGATTACTGTTTCACGATCTAAAAGAACTTCATTTCTTTCAATAGAAACAACTTCTCCTGTATCTTCATCTACGAAATCTTCAATCCATGTTTTTAAAACACGAGCAGCTAATTTACGTCCAACTAATTTTTTCAAATTAACTTTAGTTGCCTTTACTTCGTCAGCAAGACCAAATATTTCAAGAATATCTTTATCACTTTCGTAACCTATAGCACGGAATAAAGTTGTAACAGGTAATTTTTTCTTACGATCGATGTAAGCATACATTACACTATTAATATCAGTAGCGAACTCAATCCAAGAACCCTTGAAAGGAATAACACGTGCTGAATATAATTTAGTTCCATTAGCGTGACGACTTTGACCAAAGAAAACACCTGGAGATCTGTGTAATTGTGAAACGATAACACGTTGTGCACCATTTACAACAAAAGATCCTTTTGGAGTCATGTATGGAATTGTACCAAGATAAACATCTTGAACAATAGTTTCAAAATCCTCATGTTCTGGATCCGTACAATACAATTTTAATTTTGCTTTTAACGGAACACTATAAGTTAATCCTCTATCGATACACTCTTCAATAGTGTAACGTGGTGGATCTACGAAATAATCTAAGAACTCTAATACGAATTGATTTCTTGTATCCGTAATTGGAAAATTCTCAGAAAATACTTTAAATAGCCCTTCACTATCTCTGTTCTCAGGAGTTGTTTCTAATTGAAAAAACTCTTGGAAGGACTTAATTTGAATGTCCAAGAAATCTGGATAATCAAATTGATTTTTGCTAGAAGCAAAATTAATTCTTGTCGATATATTACTTGTTGTTGCCAAGGCCTATAAGAATTTGTTGATGAAAACGTTTTAACTTACTCAAATCAATAAAAATAGGAATAGGCACGAGCAAAATGCCGTGCCTTTCCTATTTATGAAGTATGATAGTTATTTAATCTCAACTTCAGCACCAGCTTCTTCTAAAGCAGCTTTTAATGCATTAGCTTCGTCTTTAGAAACAGCTTCTTTCAATGTAGAAGGAGCACCGTCAACTAAATCTTTAGACTCTTTTAAACCGTTACCAGTTAATTCTTTAACTAATTTTACTACAGCTAATTTGTTAGCTCCACCAGCTTTTAAGATTACATCAAACTCAGTTTTCTCTTCTGCAGCAGCACCACCATCAGCACCTCCACCAGCTACCATAACAGCAGCAGCAGCAGCAGGTTCGATTCCGTACTCATCTTTTAAGATAGTAGCAAGTTCGTTAACTTCTTTAACTGTCAAATTTACTAGCGTTTCCGCGATTTGTTTTAAATCAGCCATTTTTCTTTATTTTTTAAACTAAATTGTACAATAATAATAATTATGCTCTTTCTTCGAGCGTTTTCAAGATACCAGCAATTTTACCACCTTGCCCTTTAAGAGCAGAGATAACATTTTTAGCTGGACTTTGTAATAATCCAATGATATCACCAATAACTTCTTCCTTGCTTTTGATTGATACTAAAGCTGCTAATTGGTCATCACCAACATAAACAGCTTCTTCAATGTATGCACCTTTAAGAAGTGGTTTCTCATTTGATTTACGGAAATCTTGAATTAATTTTGCAGGAGCATTCCCTACTTCGCTAAACATTATAGACGTTTGACCAGCTAATGTGTCTTTTAATTGTCCATAATTTTTACCTTCAACTTTATCCATTGCTTTAGAAAGTAAAGTATTCTTTACTACTCTTAAACGAATGTTAGAATTGAAACATTTTCTACGAAGATTGTTTACGCTTTCAACAGTTAATTCAGAAGTATCCGTTAAATAGATGATACTTGAAGCTGATAATTCAGCAACTAATTCATCTATGTACTTCGCTTTTTCTTCTTTCGTCATTTTACTTCAGTTTTAAGCTACTACAGTTTTAGTATCAATTTGAATACCAGGACTCATTGTTGAGCTTAAGAACACACTTTTGATGTAAGTTCCTTTAGCAGAAGAAGGCTTCATTTTAATCAAAGTTTGAATTAATTCCATAGAATTCTCGCGAATTTTATTTCCTTCAAAACTCACTTTCCCAACTGAGCTATGGATAATACCATATTTATCAACTTTGAAATCAATTTTACCTGCTTTCACTTCTTCAACAGCTTTACCGATCTCCATCGTTACAGTACCTGTTTTAGGATTTGGCATTAAACTTCTTGGTCCTAAAATACGACCTAAAGCACCAACTTTACCCATTACAGAAGGCATTGTAATAATAACATCAACATCTGTCCATCCACCTTTGATTTTTTCAATGTAATCATCTAAACCAACAAAATCAGCTCCTGCAGCAACTGCTTCAGCTTCTTTATCTGGAGTACATAATACAAGAACGCGAACATCTTTTCCAGTACCGTGAGGTAAAGAAACTGTTCCACGAATCATTTGGTTTGCTTTTCTAGGATCAACTCCTAATCTTACGCAGATATCTACTGAAGCATCAAATTTAGTTGTAGAAATATCCTTTACCAAATCGCAAGCTTCACCTAATGAATATGCTTTAGCCAAATCAACTTTCGCTAAAACTTCTTTTCTTTTTTTAGAAATTCTTTTCATGATTTAACTATTATTTTGATAATGGTGCATCTCCACCTTTAACTATTACTCCCATACTTCTTGCAGTTCCTGCTACCATTCTCATTGCTGAATCAACTGTAAAACAGTTCATGTCTGGTAATTTATCTTCTGCAATTGTTTTAATAGCATCCCAAGACATAGTAGCAACTTTGTTTCTGTTTGGCTCAGAAGAACCTTTTTTCAACTTAGTTGTTTCCATGATTTGAATTGCTGCTGGGGGAGTTTTGATAATGAAATCAAAAGATTTATCACCATAAACAGTGATAACAACTGGTAATACCTTTCCTGGTTTATCCTGCGTACGAGCGTTAAACTGTTTGCAGAACTCCATGATGTTCACACCTTTAGAACCTAAAGCTGGACCCACCGGAGGAGCCGGATTGGCAGCACCACCTTTGATCTGTAATTTGATCAATCCTGCTACTACTTTAGCCATTGTATTTAAAAATTATGTAGTCTAACATGAGTCATTTGGGAAGCTTTAATCAAAATTCTCACTCCTACGGTTAATATACTATATCTCTTTTTCGACCTGCATATAACTTAACTCAAGTAAGTTTTTACGGCCGAAAATTTTAACCATTACTTTCAGTTTTTTCTTGTCTTCATTGATTTCATCAATTACACCGCTGAAATTGTTAAATGGCCCATCAATTACTTTAACTGATTCTCCAACAACAAATGGTATTTTCATTTCTTCTTCAGTTTCAGATAACTCATCAACTTTCCCAAGAATTCTATTTACTTCTGCCAAACGCATCGGAACAGGATCTCCTCCTTTTTCAGTACCTAAAAAACCAATAACGTTTGGAATACTTTTGATAACGTGAGTAACCTCACCTACTAAAGCAGCTTCAATCAATACATAACCAGGTAAATAAGCTTTTTCTTTACTAACTTTTTTACCATTACGAATTTGAAATACTTTTTCTGTAGGAATCAAAACTTGATCAACAAAGTTCTCAAGTTTTAAACGAGAAATTTCAAGGTCTAAATATTCTTTAACCTTTTTCTCTTTTCCACTAACCGCTCTAACAACGTACCAACGTTTTTTTATCTCTCCCATTATATTTGTTAAAACATGTGGTAAATAAATCCTAAAATACCTCTCCAAGAAGATTCTGAATCTCCAACAATACCAAAACCAAAATCCATTACAAAAATGAACAAAGAAATGATAATAGATGCAACAACTACAATAATAGTATTACTTTGAAGTTCTTTCCAAGTAGGCCACGTAACATTATGAACCATTTCGTTCACCGTTTCGTTAATGTATTCTTTGAATTTTGACACGTCTTTTATGTTTTAATTGCGCGGGCGGTAAGATTCGAACTCACGACCAATGGTTTTGGAGACCACTACTCTACCAACTGAGCTACACCCGCATAAAAAGGGGAGACAAGCTCCCCTAATTTATATTTTTATCAAATAAATTACTCGATAATTTCAGTAACCTGACCAGCACCTACTGTTCTACCACCCTCACGGATAGCGAAACGTAAACCTTTGTCCATTGCTACCGGTACGATCAATTTAACTGTAATTGAAACGTTATCACCTGGCATAACCATTTCACGTCCGTCTGTTAAGAAAATCTCTCCTGTAACATCTGTTGTACGGAAATAGAACTGAGGACGGTATTTGTTATGGAATGGAGTGTGACGTCCACCTTCTTCTTTTTTCAATACGTAAATCTCAGCTTTGAATTCTTTGTGAGGTTTTGTAGAACCTGGTTTACAGATAACC